>JAUVKJ010000003.1 GCA_030592145.1 Bacteroides sp. | reverse complement strand
CGAAAGCCTGCGGGCATGAAAAAGGGGTGTCGGCCTTCCGGCATAATCCCTCAACAGGTTCCTGAATTCCTTCGTGAAGGATTCACTTTCGAGTATATCAAGATATTTTACCCGCAGTTCCTCTACATTGGCATGCAGCATTTCCGGGATGAAGGCACCCCCGAAATCACTATAATACCCTTTTGTGCTTACATCGTATTTCATTCAGATATATTTTTACAATCAATGCCCTTTTTGTCTAAATGGGAAACTTCCCTCTGATTTTTTGTATAAATCCGGCCAGCTCGTCCCTGTTTTTTATACCCGGTTTTGTTTCAAACCGGCTGTTAAGGTCGACCCCGAAAAACTGGGGGTGGTCGAGGTCCAGGATTCTTTCTGCGTCCGTGGGACCTATCCCTCCACTGAGGAAAAATGGTTTTTCCTGCATGTACTCATCCAGCCGTTTCCAGTTAAATTGTTTCCCGGTACCGCCATACCCTTCACCGGCTGTATCCAGCAGATAAAGATCACAGGAATCATGGTAGGCCGGCATCCCTGTAAAAACGTTTGCCTTGCCGACACCAAAAGCTTTAATAACATATAATCCTCTGTCTCTCATTCTTTTACAATAATCCGGCGATTCATCCCCATGCAGCTGTACCGTCCGGATGCCCATATGCCGGCATGTTGACAGAACATCTTCTGCCGGTAAATTCACAAAAACTCCCACTTTCCGGATATTCTCCGGCAGATCTGCAATTCCGGCCGGTGATAATTGCCCAGCATATCGCCTGGAACGGGGATAAAATATAAATCCCATATAATCAGGAGAAAGCAGGGATACTTCCCGGATATTCCGCGGATCCCTCATCCCGCATATCTTGATTTTCAGGTCCATCCTCACGAATGATTCATTTTTTCTATGAATTTCCGGCATGCCTTTGCCGGTTCCTCCTGTTTCATAAAATACTCCCCTATCAGGAATCCCCTGTAACCCAGTCCCTTCAGTAAATCAATGATTTCCGGGTCATGGATCCCGCTCTCGGAGATTTTCAGAAAACCATCCGGGATCTTGTCGGCCATATCGACAGAAGTTTCCACATCGGTTTCCATCGTTTTCAGGTTGCGGTTATTCACACCCACCAGGTCAACCCATTCATTCAGAAAGGCCAGCTCTGATGCTTCACGGACCTCGAGCAGGACTTCCAGTCCCACAGAATGCGCCAGCTTTGCCAATTCCCTTATGCTTGAATTATCCAAAACGGAAGCAATCAACAGGATTGCATCGGCACCGATCGCCTTCGTTTCGAGGACCTGGTATTCATCGATCATAAAATCCTTGCGCAAAATGGGGCATTGATTCACCTCCCTTACCCTCATAAGGTCATCCCGGTTCCCTGCAAAATACTTACGGTCGGTAAGTACAGAGAGAGCGGTGGCACCAGCGTTGACATACCCCCGTGTAATGTCGACCGGGTCAGCGTTCCGGTGGATTTTTCCGGCTGAAGGGGACATCCGTTTGAATTCCGCGATGATGCCGCTTGTCTTCTCTTTCATCAGATTTTCTTTAAGAGAAACCGGTATCCTGCCAAAATAGGGACTCTTCTCCAGGCGGTCAACCGGAGTTTCAATCTTTCTCTGCCGGATTTCCAGCTTTTTGTCTGCAATGATACGATCCAGGATGTTGCTCATTTGTTCATTTCCATTAGAGTCTTAAAAACGTTCAGGGCCGATCCGCTTTCAAGGGATTCTCTGGCCATATCAAGGCATTCGTCCAGGCTTTTTTCCGGGTAACAGGCCTGCAGTCCCATGGTCCCATTCGCAATCACAACATCCCTCCTGGCCCGGGAAGCATTGTTTTTCAGTACGTCCATAAAGATCTTCATGGCCTCTTCCACCGAACCTCCTCCGCTGATGTCCCCGGGATCATAGCGGGGCAGATGAAAATCGGAGGGCTGGTAGATCCTGTCCAGTTCCCGGGTGATCACCTTACAGGGTCCTGTCAGGGATACTTCATCATAACCGTCCAGGCTGTGCAGGATCACGTACTGTTTATCGGTCGTCTGGTAGAGATACGCATATATCCTTGCCAGTTCAAGACTGTAGACCCCTACCATCTGTCGTGAAGGGAAACTCGGATTTACCATGGGACCCAGCATATTGAAAAAAGTTTTCATTCCCAACTCCTTTCTGACCGGCGCTACATTTTTCATCGCCGGATTGAAAAGGGGAGCATGCAGGAAGCAGATCCCGGCTTTGTCAATCTCCGATTTTAATTTTGATTCATCATTCGAGAATTTATAGCCGGCGTATTCCATCAGGTTGGAAGAACCGCATGCGGAGGAAACACCATAATTCCCGTGTTTGGCAACTTTGGATCCTGCTCCGGCGACAACAAAGGTGCACAGGGTGGAAATGTTGAAGGTATCTTTCCCATCCCCTCCTGTCCCGCAAAGGTCAACCGCATTAAATCCGGAAAGGTCAATGGGTATGCAAAGGTCAAGCAGGGCTTCCCGGAAGCCGGACAGCTCCTCCACCGTGATGCTCCGCATCAGGTATACGCTTATGAAGGAGGCGATCTGTGAGTGGTTGTAGATCCCCTTTGCAATATTGGTGAGCACTTTTTTCGCAGCATTGCGGTCAAGCGTTTTATGCTCGTACAGGAAATTTAAAATCTCTTTCATCAGCCTATTATCCAGTTAGTCAGCAGTTCTGTTCCGCATTTGGTCAGGATCGATTCCGGGTGGAATTGCACACCTTTTACATCGTACTCCATATGGCTCAGTCCCATAATCTCCCCATCCCCGGCCCGGGCTGTTACTTTCAGGGATGGCGGGAAGTCGTCGCCGGAAACGATCCAGGAATGGTAGCGGCCCCCTTCGAAATCACCTGGTATGTTCCGGTAGAGATAATCCTCCCTGTCGATGACACGGATCCGGGTTGCCACCCCGTGAAATACCTTCCGGATATTAATCAGTTTCCCGCCGAATACCTCTGCAATGGCCTGGTGTCCGAGGCAGACCCCCAGCATCCGCTTTCGGGGTGCATAGGTGCTGATGATCTCTTTCAGTATGCCCGCCTCGTCAGGGATTCCCGGTCCCGGAGAAAGGACGATATGAGAATATCCTTCCAGTTCACCCATCTCTACTTTGTCATTCCTGAATACATCCACCCTGGTCCCGGTGATCTGATTCAGGGCATGCACCAGGTTGTAGGTAAAGGAATCGTAATTATCGATAACAACAACTTTTTCCATCTTAAATCTCTTTTGCCATATCGATGGCTTTCTTAAGGGCCATCAGTTTATTATTCACTTCATTCAATTCATTTTTTTCATTCGATTCTGCCACGATGCCTGCCCCGGCCTGGTAATAGAGGGTATTGTTCTTGCTGAGGAAGGACCGGATTATGATGGCATGGTTAAACTCTCCGTCAAATCCCAGGTAGCCTATTCCCCCGCCATAATATCCCCTGTTCCGGTTCTCGTAACTGTCGATCAGTTCCATGGCCTTGTATTTGGGGGCTCCCGACAGGGTTCCCGCAGGAAAAGTATCTCCCATGACCCGTACGGCATTATATTCTTCGGGCAGCATCCCGGAAACCTTGGATACCATGTGAATCACATGTGAATAGAACTGTATCTCACGAAAGGTTTCAACGCAGACATGATCGGCATTCCGGCTGAGGTCATTCCTGGCAAGGTCAACCAGCATGATATGCTCCGCATTTTCCTTTTTGTCACGGGTCAGCCTGATGGCCATATCCTTGTCCTTCTCGTCGTCACCACTCCTGGGGAAAGTACCTGCAATGGGATGGATATATGCAATTCTATCCTGGATCCGGAGCAGGGCTTCCGGCGATGAACCGAATATACGGTAATTCCCGAAGTCGAAATAAAACAGGTAGGGGGAAGGGTTAATGGACCGCAGGCAACGGTATACGTTAAATTCATCACCGGTAAATCCCTGGCTGAATTGCCTGGAAAGAACGATCTGGAAAACATCTCCGCGGTAGCAATGTTCCCTGCCCCGTTTTACCATCTCCATGTATTGCCTGTCCGTCATGTTGGATTCCTCTTTTTTGTCCGGCCGGAAGGGGTAGGTGGCAAAGTTCCGGTTGTACAGGAGGGACTCGATATAATCGATCTGGCTTTCGTATCCCCCGGTCTGGTTTTCAAGGATCGTCAGAGTATTCTGAAAATGGTTAATGGCAATGATGATCCTGTACACGGAGTATACCATTTCAGGGATCCTGCATTTTTCTTCCGGTTCTTCAGCGATGCTGATATCCTCGAAGTATTTCACCGCATCGTAGGCTGAATAGCCGAAAAATCCGTTTGTCCGTATCCCGGGATCGGGATTGACAATCTCAAAAGACTGGAAAAACCGGTTCAACTCATCGGGTACCGGGGTTTTGGGGCTGATCTTCTTTTCCTCGATACGGCCGTTTGTATCGAGCACGGTGATCCTGCCCTTGTCAACGGTGAACGAAGCAAAGGGCTGCAGGCAGATAAATGAATAGCTGTCCTCGCTGGTGTGGTAATCCGAGCTTTCAAGCAGGATTGACCGGGGAAATATATCTCTCATCCTCAGGTAAACACTTACCGGGGTTATTGTATCGGCGAGGATCTGTTTTACGGCGGTTGTGATCTTTACTTTTTTCACGTGATAATAAATTATTCTCAATGGGCACAAAAAAAAAGCCTGCCGTGTCTGGCAAGCCTTCCTGTATTTTATTTGATCCACAAAAGGGGCTGTCACAATTCACGGGGTACCCGGGAAAATATGTGCCAACACCAGATTTTATGGAAATTTAATTTCATGATTGCGATTTGCTGCTTCAAAGAAAAAGATTTTATTTAATAATTCAAAAAAAAACTACAACATTTGCTCCGGACAGGCAAGTTCAGGATGACAGGTGGGCCGGATCAGGCCACCCGCAGCCTTTTGACATCCGTTTTCTCTAATTTTTCTTTCGCGTATTCAAGATCCAAATGAATCTCCCTGACCTCCTGTGAAGGAAGTTCGAACATGGCATCGATCATTATGGCTTCGCAAATGGACCGGAGTCCTCTTGCCCCCAGCTTGAATTCGAGGGACTTCTTCACGATATAATCGAGCACCTTGTCTTCTAAGGTGAGCTTGATCCCGTCCATGTCAAACAATCTCTCGTATTGCTTGATGATGGCGTTCCGGGGCTCGGTCAGTATGTTACGGAGTGCTTCTTCATCAAGCGGATCGAGGTATGTAAGCACGGGCAGTCGCCCGACGATCTCGGGAATCAGCCCGTATGATTTCAGGTCCTGCGGAGTAACATACTGCAGCAGATTGTTCCGGTCTACCTTGTCGGCTTCCTTAACAGCCGTATACCCGACGGTCTTGGTGTTCAGGCGCTGGCCGATCTTCTTCTCAATGCCGTCGAATGCACCTCCGCAAATGAACAGGATGTTCTTGGTATTTACCGGGATCATTTTCTGGTCCGGATGCTTCCTGCCACCCTGGGGGGGAACATTGACAACGGATCCCTCAAGCAGTTTCAGCAGGCCCTGCTGAACACCCTCACCTGAAACATCCCTTGTAATGGAGGGATTGTCAGATTTCCGGGCGATCTTATCGAGCTCATCGATGAAAACGATGCCTTTCTCGGCGGCTTCCACGTTATAATCTGCCACTTGCAGCAGCCGGGTAAGAATGCTCTCGATATCCTCACCCACATAACCAGCCTCGGTAAGAACCGTAGCATCCACTATGGTAAATGGTACATGGAGCATCTTGGCTATGGTCCGGGCGAGCAGGGTTTTCCCGGTGCCCGTTTCGCCAACCAGCACAATGTTGGATTTTTCAATTTCCACATCGCTTTTGTCCGGGTTCTTTACATGTACCAGGCGTTTGTAATGATTGTAGACGGCCACGGAGATATATTTCTTTGCATAATCCTGGCCGATCACGTACTGGTCGAGAAAGCTTTTTATCTCCCCGGGCTTGGAGAGCTTGATCTGGGATACATCGAACCCGGAGTTTTTCTTCAGCTCCTCCTGCAGTATGCCATGAGCCTGCTCAATACAAGAGTCACAAATATGGCCTGATATCCCTGCAATAAGCAGGTTTGTATCACGCTTTTCCCTTCCACAGAAAGAACATCTGTCCATTTTCCGGAGTTTTGTGGTTATTTACTTTTTCCTTTTTCCAGGACTTCGTCGATCATTCCGTACTCAAGGGCTTCTTTGGCAGTCATCCAGTGGTCGCGATCGGAATCCTTTTCTATCTTTTCGTATGAATTGCCGGTGTGATCGGCTATGATCTGGTGAAGTTCCTTTTTTAGTTTCAGTATCTCCCTGGTTGTAATTTCAATATCGGATGCCTGTCCCTGAACCCCGCCCATAGGCTGGTGGATCATGATCCTGGAATGCTTGAGTGCGGATCGTTTTCCCTTGGTTCCCGCCGAAAGCAGCACGGCTCCCATAGAGGCTGCCATGCCCGTGCATATGCTTGCCACGTCAGAACTGATGTACTGCATGGTATCATAGATGCCCATTCCGGCATGAACGGCGCCGCCCGGTGTATTGAAATAGATCTGGATATCCTTTGAAGGATCCGATGAATCAAGGTACAGCAGTTGCGCCTGGATAATATTGGAAACGTAATCATCGATCGGTAGGCCGAGAAAAATGATCCGGTCCATCATCAGTCTTGAAAAAACGTCCATCGTTGCAATATTCAGCTGCCTCTCTTCGATGATGGTAGGAGAAATATAATTGCCCCAGATAGAGGTATACCTCTGCATGGTCATACTGCTTATGCCCATGTGCCTGGTGGCATATTTGTGAAAATCATTAGGATCCATAGCTAATAAATTTATGCGAATTTAATTATTCTCGAACAATTTATTGAATTTTTCGATCGTAATTTGCTTATTATCAACCTTGACACTTTCGCGGATGTAGTCCATTACCTTCTTTTCCAGGATCCTGTCATAGCTTTTTCTTCGTTCTTCTTCGTTCTTCAGCATTTCGCTGGCATAGTTTTCCAGGTTTTCATCCGGCACATTCATCATGCCATATTGTTGGAATTGCATGAGAGCCATTTCCTTGGCTGCTGCCTTTACCTCATCGGCCTCCACCCTGATCTCCTGGTCTTTCATGATCTGGTCGCGGATCAGCTGCCATTTCAGGTCATCCTCAAATTTCGGAAAATCCTCGTCAATCTGCTCAGCTGTGAACTTGTCCTCATTGGCAAGGGTCAGCCAGCGTTTCAGGAATTCCACCGGAAGATCGAACTTGAATTTCTTCAGCATTGTTTTTCTGGCGTCGATAGTGAAGCGGTATTCGCTATCGCGCGACAGTCCTCCTTTAAGTTCATCTGAGATTCTGGTCTCAAACTCTTCCATCGTTTTCACCTCGTCCTTGCCATACAGCTTGTCAAACAGGTCCTGGTTGATCTCTGCTTTCCGGAATTTCAATATCTCCTTTATAGTGAACCGGAAATTTGGCGCAATCTCGGGCACAACCGATTTGTCAATCTTCAAAAGGGAAGCGATCTCGGTTTCATTGGGAAAAGCCCTGCGGATGTCCATATCAAAGGTTTCCCCCGCCTGTTTGGCGATAAAGGCCTTTTTGGTATTGTTGTCCTTGATCACTTCAAGGGAAAACTGTGTATCCATGGAAATTATTCCTCCGTCAATAGGATTGCCCTCCCTGTCAATCTGTATGAAATCACCTTTAAGGCTTTCTGATCCTTCAACCTGTTCAACCTTGATCATGTTCCCCATTCTTCCTGCATAAGATTCCTTCGTCTCATCGATCATCTTTTTATCCACCTTTATCTCATACAGGGGTATCTTATCTTTCTGGCTCAGTGAAATTTCAAGCCGGGGTGCCAGTCCAAGGTCAAAAACAAATTCAAACTCGCTCTGGTTCTCCCAGTCTATTTCTTTTTCCTGCTTTTCGCTGGGCAAGGGCTCTCCAAGGATCTTTATCTCCCCCTGTTTCAGGTAATTGCTGATGGATTCGCTTACCAGCTTATTGATCTCCTCCACCATGACCGGGGTGCGGTACATCTTGCGTACCATTCCCGCCGGCACCTTCCCGGGCCTGAATCCATCCAGGGTCACTTTCTTCCGGTAATCTTTTAATACTTCATCCACCCGGTCATTATAATCCTTTTCTTCAATGCAGATCTTCAGGGTTGCGTTCAATGCGTTCACGTTTTCCTTCGTAATGTTCATTCTTACCTTGATTTATCTTTATGTATAGTTTTCTTTTAAAAAACCGCCTGTCGAACGATACGGGATCGGTCTGTTGGCGGCTGTGTTCTGTTGAATTGTGCGGATGAAGGGACTCGAACCCCCACGCCCTAAGGCACCAGATCCTAAGTCTGACGCGTCTACCAATTCCGCCACATCCGCAAAATTCGACCGCACATTTATTCTTTTTTCCTGAAAAAGTCAACGGATTCTGTTAATTGAATGCCAGACACCTGGCAAACACCCGGCCCCAAAGGGTTGCGAGGGCAACAGGTTTATCCGGAATGACTTGTATATTTATCTCAATTCGAATTTTTTACCCAGGTATACCCGTCTCACCTGCTCATCCTGGGCAAGTTCGTCAGCGGATCCGGATTTCAGTATGTTCCCTTCAAACAGCAGGTAGGCCCGGTCGGTGATGGACAAGGTTTCGTGGACATTATGGTCAGTGATCAGAATGCCGATGTTTTTGTCTTTCAGGCTGGAAACGATATCCTGGATATCTTCAACGGCTATGGGATCAACGCCTGCAAAGGGTTCATCCAGGAGAAAGAACTTGGGACTAAGGGCCAGTGCCCTGGCGATCTCGGTCCGCCGCCGTTCTCCGCCCGATAACTGGATGCCCAGGCTTTTTCGAATTTTTTCCAGTCCGAATTCTTTCAGAAGTTCCTCTGTACGTTCCAACTGCTCATCCTTTGAAAGGTCCGACATTTCAAGGACGGCATGCAGGTTGTCTTCGACGGTCAGTTTCCGGAATATGGAGGCTTCCTGTGAAAGGTACCCGATGCCCAGCCTGGCCCTTTTGTATACAGGTTCCTTTGTGATCTCCCGCTCGTCAAGAAAAATCTTGCCTTCATTCGGAGAGATCAGTCCCACGATCATATAAAACGTAGTGGTTTTCCCGGCACCGTTGGGCCCGAGCAATCCAACGATCTCTCCCTGTTCCACCTCGATAGAGACCTTCTTCACAACCGTCCGGCTGTGGTACCTTTTAACAAGTTTGCTTGTATGCAGTCTCATTTGAATACTGTTTTCTATGAGCCCTCTGATTCTTCCAGCTTCTCTTCCATTTCCTGCTTTCGGACAACCCGTTTGGATATGCTGATACCGGCTTCATAGAGAATGATCAGCGGAAATGACACCAGCACCTGGCTGAAAATATCCGGTGGCGTGATGAAGGCCGAAAGGGCCAGGATAATGATCAGGGAATGCTTTCTGTACGTTTTCAGGTCCGCGGGGGTGACCAGTCCCGCTTTCGTCAGGAAAAAAACCAGGATGGGCAGTTCGAAAATAATTCCCGCAGCCAGCACAACGGATGCGATAGTTGAAACATAGGAAATCAGGTTGATCTGATTGGTCACCTGGTCGCTGACACTGTAGCCTCCCAGAAAATTCACCGAGAGGGGGACGATCACAAAATAACCGAAAACCACTCCCAGCATGAACAATACCGAACTATAAAAAACCGCACCCCTTGTATGCTTTTTTTCCTTGAGATAGAGGGCCGGTACGATAAATCGCCAGAATTGGAAAAATACATAAGGGAAAGAGACAATAAGGCCGGCAATCAGGGAAACCATGATATGCATGTTAAACTGTCCGGCCATCTTAATGCTGATCACTTCAAGAGGCCGGGAATTGATGCAAAGCTTATGAATGTTTACCTGCCTGCCTAAGTCACAAAGCAAGCGGTTGGTAATAAACTCCGGCATCTTGGGTGCCAGGATAATTTTATTGAATACAATGTCTTTAAATACAAATGCAATGATCGCGAAAACCAGAATGCCTAAAAAAGCCTTTATGATATGCCACCTGAGAATCTCAAGATGCTCCAGAAAAGACATCTCGCCCTCATTTTTTTTTGCCATGTTCCCTTTCTTCTGTTGAATGAAATCAATTGATTATAGCCGTATGACTATTTTCCCAGAATATTTTTGTACTTTGTAGATACAAATGTATTCATATTTTTGAAAGTTGACGATAAGCCTGGACATCTCGCTAATTGATTGCCTGAAAAAATATTTTGGCTTTGACAGTTTTAAAGGTAATCAGGAGGTAATCATCAGGAGTGTGCTGGATGGCAATGATTCCTTTGTATTGATGCCGACCGGGGGTGGTAAGTCCCTTTGTTACCAGCTTCCTTCCTTGATCATGGATGGGACTGCTATTGTCATTTCTCCCCTGATCGCCTTGATGAAGAACCAGGTGGATTCCATGCGCAGTTTCAGCATGGACGATGGCATTGCCCATTTTCTAAATTCTTCCCTTTCCAAGTCCCAGGTCGAACAGGTCAAGAACGATCTCTTAAGTGAACGGACCCGCCTTCTGTATGTAGCTCCTGAATCGCTTACCAAGCAGGAGAACATTGAATTACTGAAAAAAATCAAGATCTCTTTTTATGCGGTTGACGAGGCACACTGTATTTCGGAGTGGGGACATGATTTCCGGCCTGAATACCGCCGGATCCGCCCCATCATAAACCAGATCGGTACAGCTCCCATCATTGCCCTTACCGCTACTGCCACTCCAAAGGTTCAGCATGATATCCAGAAAAACCTTGACATGCTTAATGCCGAAGTATTCAAGGATTCTTTCCGTCGTAAGAACCTTTATTACGAGATACGCCCAAAAATAAATGCCACCAAGGAGATCATCCGCTACATTATTAACAATTCCGGCAAATCCGGCATCATTTACTGCCTCAGCCGGAAAAAAGTGGAAGAACTGGCAGAAACTCTGAAGGTTAACGGCATTAAGGCCCTGGCTTATCATGCCGGCATGGACTCTGCCACACGCTCCTCCAACCAGGACCAGTTCCTGATGGAGGAAATGGATGTTATCGTTGCCACCATTGCATTCGGCATGGGCATTGACAAACCGGATGTCCGCTTTGTCATTCATTACGATATTCCCAAAAGCCTTGAAGGCTACTACCAGGAAACCGGAAGGGCCGGGCGAGACGGTGGAGAAGGTAATTGCATTGCCTTCTACAGTTATAATGATATCCAGAAGCTTGAAAAATTTATGCAGGGAAAACCTGTGGCTGAACAGGAAATCGGCAAACAACTTCTCCTGGAAACTGTTGCCTATGCTGAATCTTCGGTATGCAGGCCGAAATTGCTGCTTAACTATTTCGGGGAAGTTATGAAGGAGAAATGTGATAATTGTGATAATTGCCTGCACCCGAAAGAGGAGATTGAGGGGAAAGACTACATTGTCAAAGCCCTGAACCTGATCAGGGCCGTAAAAGAGAAATTCAAGGCCGGACACATAGCTAACATCCTGGCAGGAAATGCCACCTCCTCGGTCAAATCATACAAGCACCATAAGATCCCCGAATTTGGTTCCGGTAGCGATAAAGACATTAAATTCTGGAGCGCTGTCCTGAGGCAGTCCCTTATAGCCCAATTCATTACAAAGGACATTGAGAACTACGGACTGCTGAAACTCACCCGGAAAGGGCATGATTACATTGCCAAACCGTTCTCCTGGTTGATCACACAGAACCATGATTATGAAGCTGCCTACGAAGATGCCGCCATGGCACAGGGAGGGAAAACAGGTACGGTTGATGAAGAATTGTTTATAATACTGAAAGACCTCCGGAAAAAGCTTTCCCGTGAATTGAACCTGCCTCCCTTTGTGATCTTCCAGGATCCCTCCCTGGAAGATATGGCCATTCATTACCCGGTTAACATGGAAGAACTCCAGAATATTCATGGGGTTGGATCGGGTAAGGCACATCGATACGGAAAAAAGTTCATTGAGCTTATCAAGATCTATGTGGATGAAAAGGAGATAATCCGTGCCCAGGATATGGTGGTAAAATCGGTTGTGAACAAATCCGGGCTGAAAGTCTACATCATACAGAACATTGACCGCAAGGTCTCGCTGAATGATATCGCTTCGGCCAAGAACCTCGAAATGCCTGCCTTGCTTAACGAGGTTGAGGCAATTATCAATAGCGGCACCAAGCTGAACCTCGATTATTACATCAACGAGGTCCTGGACGAAGACCACCAGAATGAGGTCTTTGAGTATTTCCTGGAATCCGAAACAGAATCAATTTCCGATGCGCTGAATGAACTGGGCGAAGATGAATATTCCGAAGAAGATTTACGCCTGATGCGCATTAAATTTCTCGCCGAACTTGGACTTTAATTGCTGCTGTATTCACAGACATGGAAAAAGTACTTGACATACAGAATCTGTCTAAGAACTACGGGGGGATAACCGCCGTTAAGAATCTTTCGCTTGAAGTGGGACCCGGGCATGTTTTCGGAATCCTCGGTCCAAACGGAAGCGGCAAGACCACAACACTGGCAGTTATTACCGGGGTGATTGCACCGGATGCAGGTTCCTTCCGCTGGTTCGGCCGGGAACACTATGCCGGAATGCGAAAAACCATTGGCTCCCTTATCGAAGTACCCAATTTCTACCATTACCTCGACCTTGTCAGGAACCTGAGCATCGTGGCCAGGATAAAAAATAAACCCCTGAATGACATTGAGAGGGTATTAAGGCTGATGAATCTCTGGGATCGAAGAAAATCAAGGTTTGATACCCTGTCACTTGGCATGAAGCAAAGACTTGCCTTCTCTGCCGTTTTGCTGGGCGACCCTTCGGTACTGGTACTGGATGAGCCAGCCAACGGTCTCGATCCTGAAGGGATAGCAGAAATGAGAGATATTATCCTCCAGGAAAAGAAGAAACAAAAGACCATCATACTCGCCAGCCATATTCTTGATGAAGTGGAAAAGGTCTGTACCCATGTGACGATACTGAAAAACGGACAGTCAATCGCCCAGGGGCGCGTTCATGAACTGCTGGCTGCCGATGATCCGGTGATCGTTTCCTGCGGAGAATCAGGCAGGCTGCAGGAGGAAATCGTGCGTGCCGGCCTGAGTGAAAGCATTGAAAAAAACGGAAAGGAACTGATCATTATACTTAAGAAAGGGATGGAGGCAAAGGATATTAATGAATTCGCATTTTCGAAAGGCATCGTCCTGGATCACCTTGAAACCCGTAAAAAAAGCCTAGAATCGCAATTCCTTGAACTGGTAAAATAACCTCGTCCATGCGCTCTATTATCCTCAATGAAATCACGAAAACCTGGTCATACAGGGCATTCCAGGTCATTATCCTGCTGCATTTCACCCTGTTTTTCCTGGTGGTCCTGGCTACATCCCGCATGGATATCACCATTCCGGGTTTCAGCACGGAAACCCTGTACCAGTTCCCTAACATCTGGGAATTCTTCCCCTGGATTGCAAGCTGGTTCAACCTGCTTCTGGCCATCCTTATTATTGTCATGACAGGTAATGAATATGCATTCCGGACCTTCCGTCAGCATGTGGTGGATGGACTCAGCCGCATCCAGCTATTGTCGGGCAAAGGATTTCTGATCCTGATGGTAGCGGTGTACAGTGTATTGATGGTCCTGCTGTTTTCCCTGGTATTCGGGTTTATCTTCAGCTCTGATTACAGCGATGGAGCTTTTGTTAAAAAGACGTATATCCTGCTTGTCTATTTTGTGCAGGCCATCGCCTACATGTCAGCAGGTTTCTGTCTTGCCGTGCTGTTCAGGAATACGGCCCTGCCCATTGTTCTTTTTATCCTGTACCGCCTGATCATCGAACCGGTCATCAGGCTGTTTTTTCCTCCTGAAGCACGATTGTACTTCCCGATGAAGGTGATCTCGAATCTCACTCCCATGCCTGAGTTCCTGTCAATCGCTTCCGGCAACCAACCGGGGACTAATGGTGTTGACACTCTCAGTTTCAGGGAAATGGGATTGATGGCAGAGGATCTGCCTGTATATCTTAACCTGCTGCTGGCACTGGGTTACACAGCCATCTTTATTTCACTGGCTTACCTGCTGTTGAGGAAACAAAACCTCTGACATCAAGGGCATCCCGGAGACCGTTTCCGACCATGGTGAAAGAAAGAACCATAATCATAATTGCGAGCCCGGGAAGGAAAGCCAGGTAAGCCTTGTCCACAATGATAAAACCATAGTGGTCCTTGATCATGGTACCCCATGAAGGAACCGGAGGCTGTACACCGATGCCCAGAAAACTCAGTCCGGCTTCCATCAGGATGGCAGATGCAAAGTTGGCGGCAGATATGATGATCACCGGGGTGATCACATTGGGGAGAATATGCCGGTAAAGTATTCTCAGATCAGAAAATCCCAGGGCCCTTGCCGCCTGTACATATTCTTTTTCACGAACCCCCAGCACCTGTCCCCTGACCACCCTGGCAACCTCCACCCACATAGTGAGTCCGACTGCCACAAAGACCTGCCAGAATCCTTTACCCAGTACAAGTGTGATGGCGATTACCAGAAGCAGGGTCGGAATGGACCATACAACGTTGATGAACCACATAATGACATCGTCCGTTACTCCCCGGAAGTAGCCGGCCATGGCACCCAGTATAAGGCCGATGACAAGCGATATGACCACGGAAATAAATCCAACGGAAAGGGAAACCCTTGTCCCAAGCAGCAGCCGGCTGAAAAAATCCCTTCCAAAACGGTCCGTTCCGAGCATAAAACGCTTTGTCTGTATATGTTCATCAAGGATCTGCCGCTGAAGATCTTCCGGCCTGATGCGGTACCGGATTTCATCAATATCCTGAAATACAAGTACATCCCCGTCCCGAAGTATACTCTTATTCCCCGGGTCGAGCGCATAAACCACATCAACCATATTGAAATAAAAGAGGTCTTCCAGTACCAGGCTGTCTCCGGAAAACTCAACTTTATTAAAGGGAATTATGCGGTAGAGAGACCGCTGTCCGAACAGCATCCTGCCTGCCATACTCCTTATGCGGATGGATTCATTTTTCCTCAGTTTCAACATAGAAACACTGAACCCGGGTTTCCGGGTGGCGATCTCGATGTGCTGCTGGTTTGCATGGGGACTCTTATCCGGAATGATCAGGTATCCTGCCAGGCCGGCAAAAAAAGTAATCAGGATAATCACCATACCCGTCACGGATAATGGGTTTCCCAGGAAACGCCTTGCCGGTCCCTGGCGCCAGGTATGCTCACTGTCCTTTTCCAATCGTTTTGCTTTTGTTAAACGCCGGGATCCTTCTTCCTTTCCAGGAGAAGGAAAGGAACTGCCCGGACAATCCGATCAGGCTAACATACATAAAATATACGATTCCCAGTGGAACAAAATACCTGAGCAGGCGGGCTTTGCCGTAATATCTGAGTATGGGCGCCAGGAAAAGAAGTTCCGTGATGGACTTGCAAAGGAAAAGTATGCCGAACAGAAACATCCATCTGCCCTCCCATATAGCTGCCAGCAAAACAGCGAGCAGAAGGGCGTTCAGCCCAAACACCAGGATAGCCGTACTACACATATGAAGATCCCTGTAATAACGGCTTTTTGATGTCCACCGCATTCTCTGCATAATAAATGATCTCAGGCTTTCTGCCGGCCGGGTACGGACAACTGCATCCGGAAATGCTGAAAACCGGATGGATCCGGGGTGTTGCTTTTTCAACCACAGCATCAGGAAAATATCATCACCGCTTTCGGATACTTTAACCTGCTGTTTCACAAACTTCAGATAATCATCCCTGTAATATGCCAGGTTGGCTGCATTGCAAAGGATAGGGTCATTCAGCCCGGCTGCCCCTGCACTTACAGCGCACAGGCTGAAAAACTCCAAAGACTGCATGGACCGAAAGAAACCCCGGTCCGGGTCAAAAATGACTGTACCGATCACCATTCTTACGTGCAGGTCAGAGAAACCGGCCACCATCCCTGCCACCCACTTTGATGAAACCCTGCAATCGCCATCACTGGTAAGGATCAGAGGGTGGATGGCAGACTCTATACCTTTTTGCAATGCTGCCTTTTTACCTGTTTCAGACAGATCCAGGGAAAGGAGCCTGAGGCCGTGATGCCTTTCCTGGAATGAACGGATTATTTCGGGAGTATTGTCCGTGGAGTGGTCATCAACAATAATAATTTCATAAGCCTCCGCCGGGTATTCCTGGTTTACAAGGTCTTCAAGAAGGAAGCCAATGTTTTTTTCTTCGTCCCGCAAAGGTATGACCAGGGAAACACCAGGGAATTCTCCGGCGATTCCCCTTATCCTGCCAGGCAGCCGACGCCAGCCAAGCATGTATGTAAAGACCCGCAAGATATAAACCGCCAGCAGGCTCAGGGATATGATCCAGAAAGGGTGCATACCGGTTCATGCTTCCTCAAGGAACTTTCCCACTTCCTCCAGGAATTTGTTCAGGTTGATCGGTTTGGTAATAAATACATGGCAGCCTTCTTCTTCAGCCTTTCTCTTCTCCTCATTGAGTGCATTGGCCGTCTGGACTATAATGGGCAGATCCGGGGTTGACTTCCGGATCTCGCGAATGGCTTCCAGTCCGTTCATCTCAGGAAGCTGCAGGTCCATCAGCACCAGGTCGGGTACGTCCTCTCCCCGGCATAATCTCACTGCTTCCCTTCCTGTCCCGGCATGCAGGACCCTGGCATGGCTTCGCTGCAGGATCGCTTCCAACAATCTATAATTAGTATAATCGTCCTCCACGATCAGGATGGTCCGGTCCTTCCAGTTTCGCTTCTGCAGCGTCCTCACAGGATCTGCAGTTCCGTTTAAATGATCCTGCTTCTTTGCAAAGGGCAGGGTGAAATAGAAGGTTGAGCCCTTGTCCGGGCCTGACCGAAGCCAGATCTTTCCCTCCATCAGGTCCAGGAATCCTTTGCAGATAGCAAGCCCGAGTCCGGCTCCGCCGTACTGCCGGGTGGAGGAATTGTCACCCTGAACAAACTGTTCAAAGATCACTTCCTG
The DNA here is from genome assembly GCA_030592145.1 of Bacteroides sp. Taxonomy (GTDB): domain Bacteria; phylum Bacteroidota; class Bacteroidia; order Bacteroidales; family SM23-62; genus SM23-62. The sequence continues at coordinate 1,695 of JAUVKJ010000003.1, read as the reverse complement.
CTGTTCAGGATTGATTCCGGGACCTGTATCCGATACATGGAACAGAAGTTCATTTTTCTTATGCAGTTTAAATCCGAATTCAATCCTTCCATTTTCTGTAAACTTGATGGCGTTTCCGATCAGGTTGACCAGTATCTGCCTGATCTTTACCTGGTCGGAATATATCCACAAGGCTTCATCGCCACGTGAAACCGTGGTCGAGAGCTGAATGTCCTTTTTCCCGAGAAGAATAAGTTCAGACCTGAAATAGGTATGAAGTTCATGAACAAGGTGGTTAAGATTAAAGTTTTCCCTGTTTATAATCACCTGGTTTGCCTCGATCCTGGAAATATCCATAATACCATCAAGCAGGCTCATCAGTACATTCCCGCTGCCGGTGATCAGATCGAGGTATTCCCTGTGCTTCTCCGGACTTATATCCGGACTGGCCAGAAGGTTTGTAAGGCCGAGTATCCCGTTCATGGGTGTGCGGATCTCGTGTGACATGTTGGCAAGAAAAGCTGTTTTTAATTTGTTTGATTCCTCCGCCTCTATTTTTGCCTCCCGTAGTTCATCTTCAAGCAGTTGCCGGTGAAGCGCTATGGAACATTGAAAAATAAATGCCTCAATCATCTGGGAATCTTCCACCCTGCTCAGTCCTCTTGTTATAATGACTGCCGTTCCGCACAATTGCCCGCTTCTTTCAAAGATAATGCCACAGATCTCATTGGCCTGAACCAGCTTTTCCAGGGCATGTGACACAGATTTGGAGATAGTGCCGTCGGAAGATTCATGTATGCCATCCCGGAACCTGTACAGCCTGTTGGAGTTCCTGAGCATCTTCAACAGGGTTTTTTCAGACAATTTTATTTTTTGCTTAAGCGGGTTTCGTCCCAGGATCTTAATAAACCTGTCAAGATTGCCCTCAATGCCATCGAGATAGCGGACATGAAGTTCGTTGCACTCAGTTTCATAGGAGCAAACGATTACAATGGCATTGTCAATCAATTCTAAGAATTTTTTGCCGATGTATTCAAAGATATCGGGATGTTCAGAAAAACTTAGAAAATCCAGGGCAGTATCGGAAAGAAAAACCAGTTGTTCCTGGTATGTCATTTCCTTTTTATCAACACGTATCCTGCTTTTGAGTTTTTGTACCTCTAACTCCAGTTCCTGTATTTTCTTAGCCTCATCCATTCCTTGCATTTGAGTTAAAAAAAATCTTATTATCCTAACATAATTCCGATGATTGTGGCCGACAGCAATGATGCCAGGGTCCCGGCAAGAAGGGCCCGAAGCCCGTATCGGGAGAGAAGCACTCTCTGCCCCGGGGCCAGTGAACCTATTCCCCCGATCTGTATCCCTATGGAAGCAAAATTTGCGAATCCACAGAGAATATAGGTAGACATAATGATCGATTTGGTTTCGGCAAAGGCGCCGGCGGATTTCAGATCAGCCAGGCTGAGGTAAGCCACAAATTCAGTCAGAATAATTTTTTCCCCCAGCAGCCTTCCCACAAGGGTAATGTCTTCCTTTGCCACTCCAACCAGCCACATCAGGGGGGCAAATGTGTAACCGAGAATAAATTCAAGAGATAGATTATCGTACTGCCCATGGGTTACATTCTCAATTAACCCGTTCAGGCTGGTCCAGCCGCCAATTTTCAGGAAGATAAAATTGGCCATCTCGATAAAGGCCAGGAATACAAGCAGCATT
>JAUVKJ010000345.1 GCA_030592145.1 Bacteroides sp. | reverse complement strand
CGATCTCTTTACTATCTTTGATACTTCACCCTATAAAATCATACCAATGGAAGAAGTTAAAACGAATGCCGGACAGGGCCTCGGTATCGCAGGCCTGATCATGGGCATAATTGCCATTCCCCTGGCTGTACTCGGCTGTACCTCTGTACTGGGACTTATCCTCGGCGTAGCAGGTATTGTGCTCAGTGCTGTAGGCCTTTCCCAGGCTACAAAATCAAATGGTGTCAAAGGATTGCCAACCGCCGGTCTGATAGTTTCCATTCTGGGTACCTGCATTGCACTCGTGTGGATATTTTTCTTTGCCCGCCTTGCTACAGAAGGTGGAAAATGGTGGTCAAAAGAGGGATTCCGGATCATGGAAGAGATCCACGAAGACTTTGGCGAGGAACTTGAAGAAACCTTCGAGGCGATTGGAGAAGAACTGGATGATCTTGGCGAGGAACTTGAGAAAACACTTGAAGACCTCGAATACGACATCGAATGGGAGGAAAGATGGGGAGAAGAGATCACAGAGGAGGAATTCGAGGAGGTCCTTGATGCCTACGAGAGCCTGATCATGGATTATACGGAACTTGCCGGGCAAGCCGATGAGGGGGATATCAATGCCCTTGCCGAATATGTTAAGGTCTCAGCCAAAGCCGTCGCCCTGTCTACCAAAATCATGGCTATCAGTCCCAGGTTAACGGATGAACAGCGTGATAAGTTTGAAGAACTCCAGAAAAAATACGAGGAAGTGATGGAGGAAAACAACGAGTAATTATCCGGAATATGAAATAAGAAGAAGCCACCAAAGCATAATCAGTAGTAACTTATTGGCTGAGAACAAGCCATATCTTATTGTAAATATTATCCTGGCCGGAATGATAGGATTTATCTTTATCTATTCCGGCTTTTTTTCTGCTGAAAGGGGAAATCACCCCGTACCATCGTTCTGTGAAGAGATCACCGGGCAAACTGCACCCTCTTCGGGAATGTCAAGGGCCTTCTCCGGGATCATCCGCGGTGACCTTGATGCCGCAAGGGAATACAACCCTGACAGTCTCCTGATCTTTGCATTTTTCCTTATCCAGGGTGTACAGCGGATCACGGTATCCTCCCTGCTGCTTAAAGGCAGGATCAAAAAAAAACACCTGCTCACTGCAGATGTTTTTATTTCATTGATCCTGTTTCTTTATTGCTTTCATGGCCAGATCCGGGCTATGATCCGGCTCCTTTCGTCATCCTGAACCTGGTTCTTTCGTCATCCTGAACTTACCTGCCCTGGCGTAGGCCAGGGGTTCAGGATCTAGATCCCGGATCGAGTCCGGGATGACATCAATAAATAAAGGTTACCCCGGTCTGTATGCTAAGCCAGGAATGGCTGTCCCCACCTGACTTAAAGGCATGGTTGTAACGGGCGCCGACATTGAGAAACGCTTCCCGGCCCATTTCGACAATAAAACCTGCTTCCGGGTAAATTCCGAAATGCCAGTTCTTGTTCTGGTTACGGTACAATCCCATGTCTGTAGCCTTATTGATGATATAGGCCCCCGTACCAGCTCCTGCATAAGGCCTGAATATGGCCCCGCGCATAAAGTAATAACGCCCTGTTGCCATCAGCGGGAAAGCATTTATGTAATGATACTTTTTGCCGGTAATCCTCAGGTTTTCAAATTCATAAGTATCATGCGGAAACTCCTCATAGAATACATTCCAGGCAAACAGGAACCCGATGCTTATATCATCGGTCATAAATCGTCCGAATTCAAAAGAAAATCCCCGGAAGCTTGTATTCTTGATGTAGTCTGCCGTTTCACCCATGGGTACAGAGATCCCATAATTCATTGAACCATAGAAATCCAAAATCTGGGAATTCGCGTTCAGGGCCAGCATCAGGCAAAGACCCGGTAAAATATGTTTTAGTTTTTTCATCAGTTAATAATTTCTGTTTTCAATGTTCTGACAGAGCTCGCGATGAAATATGTTTGTTTCATCCTGCCGGTGTGATTAGTTTTTCTTTAAAAAATCCTCTGACTGTTTAAAGGCCTGGTCAATGCCTTCCCTTATCCTCTGCTCTCCCTGTTGCTTGTTGTCCTTGAGCAATCCGTTCATGGCCGCCAACCATACCACCCCGATGGTTTCATTTTCCGGGTCAAACTCTTCAGGATTGATCATGCTGATAAATATGGAGCCTGTGGAATAACTGTAAGAGACAGGATATCCCCAGGGGTATCCATACCCCCATCCGGGTCCCCAGCCGGGATAACCGGGATAGCCTCCCCATCCGGGCCACCAACCCCACCAACCCCACCAACCCGGATCATAGTAGATTCCGGAATTTGTGTTTGAAACGGCGCTGATCAGCAGGACAACATCTGCCGGGTTCAGGGTATCGAATTCCATCCACTGATACCCCAGTGCATCCATGTTGGTTTTTACTCTGCTTATCATTAACTCGTCAAAGGAATGATCAACATCCTCCTCCTTGTCATCTTCCCCGATTATGTGGATAACCGTATCAGGCAATGAGAAGGTTGCCACTCCGCTGAAATTGAATTCCGTATCGTGCATGGTGCCGACCAGGTC
>JAUVKJ010000069.1 GCA_030592145.1 Bacteroides sp. | reverse complement strand
GATACAAGCACTGAAGAATCCTGACTACATGAGGAGAAACGTTAGTCGAGTTATTGCAGAATTGACAAACCATCGAAGGTCACACGCCAGTTTGGCAACATCTCCCTGATCCCGGGAAGTGCGCTCAGGCCTATACGGTTGATGTCCTTGTTTCCATAAGTCGCCAGGAAAGCCGGTATAAGGACAGCCTGAGAATTGGGACCGTAACCATCATAATATCCTGTAGAATCAATCGGGATTGGCAGGTAATCTATATCCGCACGCTCGTGGGCCAGGCGCTTAGAAATGATAAACCTGTATTCGTTTTTGAATTTTTCGAATGTCTCTGAAGCAAAATTATCATCGCTGTACACCTTTTCGAAGGCGGTTCCCAGGGTAATGTATGACATGGAGAAATTCCCTGTCTGCTGGCGGCTCCGGGTACTGTCAGGGTAATTGCCGTTGATGTCGGCAATGTAGTATTCATTTATGTTTTCCGTATAGTTGCGGTTTGCAGTCAGGTCGATACGCAGTCCGGGAAGAGGCTCCACAGTGCTTCTGATATTGAAGGTATTCGAGTGATTCATGATAAAGGGAGAATTGATCATGGGATCCCGGGAAAGCCAGCCGTTATTGATTGCCTGTAAGGGAAAATTCTCATCCTGCCATCCCAGGATAAAGGGCCATCCAGGGGCAAGGGTACCGTTAAAATTCTGCATCCCGAGCATGTTGGTGGTAGGTTTGTATCCGGGCAGCATGGAGCCATTGCTCTGGTTGTAGGAGACGGAGATATTCCGGAAACTCATCAGAAGACGGCTGGTATAATCCGCTATTATAATCAGTGGATTATCCCCCTTTTCTATCGTCCCGACCACCTCCACCCGCACCCTGCGGTAGTCCTCCTGGGTTGTAAAGCTTATGCGGTTCTCACTGGCAATTTCCAGTTCTCCCTGGATCTCCTGCCCGTTTTCGTCCAAGAAAGTTACCGTTACAATTTCGGTTTTAAGTTTATGATTGATCGAACGGGCCCTGCCTGCACGCAGGGTAATCCCTTCCTGGGTGTAAGTTACCTCCTTGGTTCTGGACTCTCCTGAAGGTTGCCTGAATCCGCTCCGGAATTTTTGGTTGACCTCCTTGAGGTATGGAACCTTATTGTAGAGGTTCGTCATGTTCAACTGTCCGTTCAGCTGAAAATTATTTGAATTTTTGACAGTGTTCCCAAGATCAATGGTGTCGGCCGTCAGGGGACCAACATCCCATGTGTAGGTGGCTCCGTACCTGGCATTCAGGGTGACCCAGTTAAGCAGGGGGATCTTGTTGATCGGGACCGAATAGGATACATTGAGATTATGGGTATAATGCGTATTTCTTCCAAAAGTCAGGATCTCGCGCCAGAGCGAGTCTCGTTTCTGCTCGTAATCGCTCCTGTCCTTATTGTATACTCCGTAGGGTTCATCGACCCTTGATGTATTGGTCGCACTGAAATCGAATTTAAGGCCCCGGGTGAGGTCAAACTTCAGGTCATAATAGCGGTTCCAGATGAAATTCTTATTTACGATGGTGTCAATCCGCATTCCGGGATTGGCCAGATTCCGGATCTTGCGTTCTCCGTAATTGCGGTTCAGGTCTGTGCGGAAAGAGAACCGGGATGGGTAAAAATAGAAATTGAAATCCTTAAGTAGCCTCAGAGACGGGGAAGAGAATATATTGGCCTTGGCAAAAGGCTGCACATTCTTTGCCCGCGTGTTGTAGTTATAGTTGAATGATCCCCGCTGCCGCTGCTGGATATCGTATTCTGTATTGATATTCCGGGAAAAGGTCTCGCTGAAGGCATAGGAGGCGGTGAAGTTCGACAGGTCGTAAACCCGGGGCGCCCCCTGAAGTTTCTTCTTCCTGACGTTCGTGAAATTCAGGCTTTTCCGCTTAATGTAATCTTGGGCGATGTGTTTAATGGAATCCTTTTCTTCCTTTGTTTCGGCATTTCGCAGGGCGGATTTAAGTGGGATATCCGGATCCAGCGGGTTGTACTGGGGATTGATCCTTGATTCGGAGAATCCGATGAACATGGGAATAGTTACCCCCGATTTTTCAGGAAAGACCTTGCCCAGTTCAAGGTTGGATGAGATATCATACTGAAATACTTCTTCCTTGGACCTTTCATTTACTTTCTTTTCGATGCTTCCAAACCCCGGGGTACTAGTATTTCCCGCCATGGTAACCGTTCCAAGATCAGCGAGTTTGACGGTCATACGGGCATTGGCGGCCCATCCCCCATCCTGGTTAAAATCGGTAAGACGCAGTTCATTCAGCCAGATCTCCCCGCATTTAGGCATGCCGTCATCTTCTCCGGGATTATCCCCTGCCTTCGGATTCCTGATCCCCAGCATAATGGTGCGCACATTGCTGAGGTTGGGATTTCCCTTCACACTTACCTTGTTCCCCTTTGCATCAATTATGCTGAAAACAGTGTTGTAATTCACCGTTGACCCCAGTATCCTCATCTGATCGTTTCTGGCCTGCTTGACATCCTGGAATATTTCAAGTGTAATTTCAAAACGGTTTTCAGCCGGCCAGACAATCAGGCGGTCGTTGTAAAGATCGTTATTGTAACGTCCCGGGGGTGTGACCTTAAGCGGGACTTCATATTCATAGTAATTACCCTTATAATCCGAGCCCATCCGGATAAAGGCAACAAGGTCGTCATCATTGAGAATATTGCAATTTTCGATGGCTTCGGCATGTACCTCCATCTGAAGTTTCCTGTACATCCTGATGTCGAGGAATATGTTTTTATAAACCGCCTTTGCATCACCGTCATCCAGGTTCTCCACCTTCATCAGCAGGGATTGTTCATTCAGCTGCCTGAGCTGCGGATTGGTGGGATCAATAACTCTGTCAATGCCCGGGGGGAGGACATAATTAACAGGTGTTTTCCCGGCGTTTTCCTCGATATTGACCGCTGATACATTCAGGATGCTTTCAGAGGGTTCCGGACTTGAAAGGTCTTCCCCTCCCTGTGACAGGGGAAAGTGATATCTTCTCCATTCCCCCCGTACCAGGTCAAGCTTGGCAAAACGGAGGATGGCCGGTTTTTCAAAACCGGTCATGTACATACGCATAAAGCGAATTGATTTGAAATCCTGAATGGGTCCGGTTTTTTCTTCCCAGGCATTGATGGGAATGCGGAACTGATACCAGTCGACAGAAGATTTGGTGCCATTTGCAAATTCAGAGGTTTTGGTCACTTTGTCAGTGATGAAATTCTGGCCTACTTTCAGGGCCCCCGGTTTAATGCTGACACGATACTCATAATACGCCTCTTTTTCGTTCAGGGTGTTGTCACGGTTAATGTCTTCCACATTCGGAAGGGTGGACCCGGTGGTCGGGTAGGGTTCGTCGGACTGTTCGGAGGTCGGAGAATTTCCCTGGTGGTTGTTGTAATCACGGTAGCGGTCCAGAATGCCAACCTCCGCCTGGTCAAAATCGCTGCCCCTGAAATAATGGAAATTATCCTGCGAAGGATCGTCGAAGGCCTGCTGGTATGCAGGAGAATTTGTTCCATGCAGGCTGCTGATCGTATCAAGAAAATCACTGAAGAAATCTCTTTCCTCCTCGTCGTTCAGTCCGTCAAGCCCGATGTCCTGAAATTTACGGGAAGCCGGGTCAGTATTGAAGGCGTTGACGAGTGATTGCACCAGGGGTACCCTTCCCCAGACAGATGTGTCTACCAGGGTTATCTCTTCGCCCGGGGGCAGTCCGTTCTCAAAGGCCTTACGGGAATCTCTGAGGATATCCTCCGATATGTCTCCCAGATTAAAGAGCAATTCTCCGCCCGTGTGGTCCGGATCTTCCACGAAGGGGTCCATCATCCAGAATTCAATGAATTCTACGTTGGAGGTTTCGAAGTCGATGGTCATGATCTCCCGCATGATCCCACCCCAGCGTTGCTGTGGATTCAGGAGATTTCCTCCGGCGCCTACATCCGGGGAATAATTGTACAGTCCCCTTTCCTGTGGATAAAAAGCCAGGTTTAACACGGAAATATTGGTTGGTACACCGCTCGGATTTTCCTTATTCGGGAAAATATCTGTTTCAAAAACTTCTTCGACAAAATGGCTGGACTGGGAATTGGGATCGTTTTTGATATGGGGAGGGGTGAGGGAATTGTTCCTCAGGAACAGGGGATCGATCACATAGAATGCAAATTTGGCGCGGTTGTACCCGTAGGTCCTGTCATTCACAAGGATTCCTTCAGGAAACCTGCCGGCCGGGGTACTGGAAAACACCCAGGCCGCAAAGTTTTTCATATCAATGGAAGTCTGGCTCCCTTCAAAATCATCAATATAGGCTGTACCTTCTTTTTTAATTGCCCGTGAATGGCCGGGTATCAGGTGTGCAAATTCACCGGTCAGGGTTATGTTTGAAGTTTCACGGGTGGATATCAGGGGGATGGCATCCACAAATGTTGTCAGCAACTGCGATTCTGTACGGTAGGACCCGTCGATTCCCCAGATAGTATTGGAAATGGGTTCATCACCAATGTTCACCTTCTGGGTAAGGGGACGTTCCGTAAGGTTCATGATCGTACTACCAAGGCGGAAGTCGTCTGAGATGCGATAGTCCAGGTGAGTACCGACCAGGGTTTTGGTCTGTATGGCAAACAGGGATGTGCTTTCAAGCGAGATCCGGACCGGTGTTCCGGACTCCAGGAGTCCCTGGTTAATAATGGTCACCCGCCCCGCAGTATAATCCACCGTATAGTCCACATTCTCCGTAAGCTGCCTGCCCCCGGCGGTCACCACGACGGATCCCTGGGGAACGTTCATGGCATTCAGCATGATCTCGGAGCTGCTGGAGGATTTGTAGCTACCTGCGATGATAAACTTGTTCTTTTCTGCGATCTGCGATGCGACGGTTTTGGTGGAGTCATACAGCTCGTTGAACACATATTTCCCGGAAACAAAAGGGTCGTTGATCTGCTTTTCCAGGTAGGAACCGAAGGGTTCCCGGACCGGGAAAATCACTCTTCCATTGGATGGATTGATCGTAATGCCGGTTATAAAGTCAAAGCGCCCGTCCGGGACCGGATCAAGCTGGTCGTTCAGGTTGTCGAGGTTCAGTACCCGTATAAGGATCTGGTTTTTGATATCACCTTCGGGAAGGTAATTAATGGTGGTTCCGGTTTTATCATCGTTGTAGAGGACCTCGAGAATAAATTCATCGGGATTGACCTGGAAGGCCCTGATGGAGTAAATGTTCTTCATCATCAGGTCCCACGTCGGAAGCCGGGGTGTCAGGTTGGTACCTTTCAGTAATTTTACGATCAGGGTACTGGGAGCGGACACTCCGTCGGAAGAAAGTTCACCGACCTTGAAGGTTTTCCCGTTGAGGGTGTATTCATAGGCGACCGCCAGTACTTCATCTGAATTCAGGGCGGCATTCAGTGAGATGTAACCCAGTTTGGAATTCAGGGTGAATTCTCTGGAAGACAGCTTTCTTGCATTTTCTATTTTTTCATAGTCCTGCCCTGGTGAAAATCCCGGAAGCAGGGGAGATAGAACGGCTGTAATTCGGTTAATGTCACGGATCCCGGCATAGGTGCTTGTCATCTCCCCATACTGGGTGTTCAGTTCGTTGCGGGGATGAACTCCCAGCTGTCCGGGTACCTGCGACCAGTAATCCGTACCAAAAATGTTTGCCTGGGATTCGGACAGGTCCATCAGGGGGAGGATGTTCCTGGAATTCTCAAAATTGCTGGTTTTATTAGTTACCCAGACTTCGATTTTGGAAATGTTTATCCCTGAATTTATAATCGGCAGGTTGGCCAGGGCCCTATCGTAATTATCCTTGAAATAATGCGACAGGAAGAAGTGCCTGTTGGCATCGTATTCGTCAACATTTATCTCGTATTCACTGACCTGTGCACCACCCTGGACATCAATGACCGATGTCTCTCCTTTCTGCTGGGAAAATACAGAGGTCATGGTAAGTTTCCCGAACTGCAGTTCGGTCTTAAGTCCGAAGAGACTCTGGCTTCCCTGGATAAGTGAGCCGGACAGGGGCAGGGTTACATCTCCTGCCTCGATCTTTTTTATGATTTCGTCTTCCTTTCCGGTATACTCCAGCTTGGTCTTGTTTTCAAACTCGAAGGTTGCTTCCGTATTGTAATTAACCCCCAGTTTCATTTTGTCACCGATGGTACCCGTTACATTCATCTGGATCTTCTCTTCAAAGGTAAACGAGGGTGTTTTGCGCAATTTCTCGGTAAGGGTAGGGTTGTCGATCCTTGACATATTAAAGCCGAAGATCAGTTCTGCATATCCCTGGGGGATTATATTGATGGTATTTGTCCCAAATACCCTGTCGAAAGCTTCCCCGCCGACATTGATCGTAGGGATGAAGGAGGCCTGGGTTTCCAGGTTTTCACCCGACCTGCGCAGCTTCCAGTAACGCTGCTTGTTCTGTGACATCTCATAGTTCCGGTACTCATCAAAGGACATCACCCTGGACGGACGGTAATTAAATTGACCGATCTTTTGGGAGAACACATAGGAGTTGGTCTCCGGGTCGTAAACAATATCAGACTCGATATTGGAAGGATTGTTCAGGAAGAGGGGGGAGATCTGTCCCACGTCAGAAAAAGCTGCATCGGGATCCTCCCTGAACGGATACTTAAGATCAATGCTATCCCCCTGCCCCAATACCCCGGTAAGAAATCCAGGAAAAAGGCCTAAAACAAGTATGGATACAGTGATATATTTGATATCCCTCTTCAAAAAACAGGCTGATGGCGGTTGGTTAAATCACAGCTTCTTCAATGCCTCCTTAATAAGCTCTTCCACGGCAGGCTTATCGTTCCTCCGGAGAATCTGATCAAGCACCTTCTCTACTGTCTTTTTTGCAAAACCAAGATTAACTAAAGCAGATAACGCTTCATCTCGCAGAGTATTGCTCTGTTCGGGGTATAAATAGTCCATTCCGGCCTTTATGGTGATCTTTCCTTTCAGGTCAACGATGATCCGCTGTGCAGATTTTTCCCCGATTCCTTTGATGCCCTGAAGTACTGCTACATTGCCTTCGTTAACAGACCGTTCAATTTCTGCCGGTCCGAGCGAGGACAGGATCAGTCTTGCCGTGTTCGCGCCAATTCCCGATACGGAAATCAGCTGCCGGAATACTTCTCTTTCCTCTCTGCTGATAAAGCCGAACAGGATATGGGCATCTTCCCGGACGATCTGATGAATGAAAAGCTGGCAGGGATTCTGGCCGGGGAGGAGGGTATAGGTATTCAGGGTGATGTTTATATAATACCCTACATTTCCGGTTTCCAGGACGATGAAAGTGGGCGTCTTTTCAACGATGTCCCCGGTGATAAATTCATACATGGTCAGTGTCTTAGATATACAGCACTAAATATAGTAAGTATATGGTTAATATCAGTATGCTCTGCGTCGCAGAGCATACTGATATTAACTCGGCGAGAAGAAGGGTTCAGACAGCATTGCTCACCCGCAGAGCATACTGATATTAACTGGCAGGTTACCTGGGTTTGGTTTCGGCCAGTTCCTGGGCATCGATCACGGCGATGGCCGTCATATTAACGATCTCACGGACAGAGCTTTCCAGGTGAAGTACATGGATGGGCTTGCCGATACCCAAGAGAATGGGACCGATCACTTCCATGCCGGCCAGTTCCTGGAGCATTTTATAGGAGATATTTCCTGAGCTGAGGTTGGGGAATATAAAAGTATTTACTTCTTTGTCCTGCAACTTGCTGAAGGGGAACTTTTTCATCCGGAGCTCCTTATTAATGGCAAAATTGGCCTGGATCTCACCATCGACAACCAGGTC
>JAUVKJ010000043.1 GCA_030592145.1 Bacteroides sp. | reverse complement strand
GGCGGCTTCTGTCTTTTTGATCTTGAATACATCCGCTACCGTTGAAATGATGGCCATTCTCTGTTTGGTAAACTTCCGGTCCGAGTTTACCAGCTCATAAAGGCGTACAAGCACAATGACTTTCTGGTTCTGGTGCAGGGTTTTGTTGATCTTCCTGCAAATGCCCAGCACCCTTACAGAATCCTTGACAGAGGTTAGTTTTTCCGCGCCGGTTTCCCCGGGGGATTCCTCATCAAACCCGGCATGTTTTTCAAAAAGTGAATAATAATAGAAAACATTCTCGCTGGCAAGCTGCTGGCTCAGGAAGTTCCTCACATAGTTCTTTTCCTTTTCTTCCACCCCGCCATCCTGTTTGATGATCAATGCAAACAGCTGCATCAGGGCCTTAAGGATCTTTTCGCTCATCGCTTACCGCTAAGTTTCAAATGCATCATGAATAAGATACCATTTCAAAAGGGACATCAACCATGTCAGCGTATTCTTCCCCTGCTTCCTGCATATCCTCATCGTCATCCGGAAAGTGCCAGCGAACCAGCACATGTTGGCCATCTTCAATCATTTCTTCGAACTGGGTAAGGATGTCAAGTATCACCTTTGAACTTGCCGTGTTGAAATAGGTAAGTTTGAAATTAAACACGGTATTGTCATGCGGGTTTTTGAAGTATTCCTCGATCCAGCTCAGCACGGGCTCATAGAAGGTGTTTACATCTTCAGGCAGTGAACGGCCTGACAATTCCATTATGTTCGCCTCTAAATCCAGAATGACCTGTGGACTGTCTTCTGTGCCATCTATTCTTAAAGCTTCCATATTGAAAGGGATTATTATGTTCTTGGTATTAAAGTGGTTAACAGGAAAAATGAAACCTTATCTGTAATGGGCAAGAAATGATAATCAAGTTTTTCCCCGGTTTTTCTGCGGATGTCGATAAAACCAAGGCCGGCTCCGCCCCTGTTAGTCAGCCTGCCTTCACGCATTTGATTCATATACAGGTCCTTAAGATCCTTATTGTTGAGGGCATTGACCTGCTCGAGTATTGCCTTCAGGCCGGGGATCTTGTCGTTTACAATGGCATTGCCCGTCGTAATGCACCAGGCCTTATCGGTGTTGCTGACAATAAAGATGCCTTTTCCGGAATAAATGGCTTTGCCGGACTCATACTCATCCGCATGCCTGCTTATATTCTGAAGGCATTCAACCATGACATGAAAGACTGTGCGCTGTACCTTCGAGGCTTCCTCGTTCTCTTCCATCTGCGCCTCCGCCAGTGCAATAAAGGCCTTGGTGATCTGGTGGGTTACTTTTCCTTCGTATACAAGACTGATCTCATGCGATTTCATGGAGGAATAAAAATCGTATACAAATTCAAGGAAACCTTTCTCCAGGTTGTCTTTTGGGTTGGCCATCATGCCTGGGGTTTATTATCCTAAAATAATAAAAATCAATCCAAAGTAAACAAAGAATCCGAAAAAGGGGATACGAATTTGATAAAGGCCTAAAATTCTATGCCGATGAGCAGCACATCATCAATCTGCTTGGCATTTTTCATCCAGTCTTCGAAATCCAGCGTGAAATAATTCTTAAACTGGTTCATGGTGAAACCGGGCCTTTCGATAATGGCTTCACGTATCCTTTTCGGTGAGTATTTCTTGTTCTCCATGCCTCCGAGCTGGTCGGGCATGCCATCGGTGAAGAAAAAGATCTTGTCGCCCGACTGATAGGGGATCACATGGTTCGTAAAGGGCTGCTCGGCTTTTTTTCGGGGAGGGATCCCGCCGATGGCTTTACGGTCGCCCTTGAATTCAAGAAGCTCCCCGTTCCTGAGAAGATACAGGGGGCGATGTGCACCTGCATACTGGATTTCACGGGTCCGGGTATTGATCTTGCAGAAGGCAATGTCCATGCCGTCTCTTGCATCTGCGTCCCCGCTCTCCTGTTTCAGGGTCCTGCGCACACCGGCATGGAGCTTATTACAGATCTCCCCGGATGTATATTCTTTGTCGTGATCGACGATATTATTCAGCAGGAAGTAGCCGACGAACGAAAGCAGGGCGCCGGGAACTCCGTGTCCCGTGCAATCAACAGCGGCAATATAAATCAAATCCTCACTTTTCGGGAAGAACCACGGGAAATCCCCCGAGATCACATCTCTTGGTTTATAGCAGATAAAGCACTTTGGAAAGTACTCCTGTATCTGTTTTATCCCGGGAAGGATGCTGCTCTGGATCCGCTCTGCATAGTTTATGCTGTCCTCGATTTTCCGGTTCTTGACCTGGATCTCTTTTTCGATCCGCTTGGTTTCCGTTATGTCATGGCCGACGATCAGGATGGTTTCCAGTTCACTGTCGCTGAATTCAGGGATGGCGGCCATGCTCATGATCCTTTCCAGGGCCCTTCCACCGGCCTGTATGGATATGGTCAGTTCATGATTCGTTTTCTGGGGCTTGTCCTTGACGCTGATGATGCACATCTCGAAATACTCCTTGAGAATAGCAGGAAGTTCAATCTCCGAAAGGTTCTTGCTGATCAGGTCGCCCGGATTTTTCCCAAGGTAATCTTCCACCACGGGATTTGCATAATAGAATTGTCCGTCGAGGCTCAGGCGGATAATCATGTCGAGTGAATTCTCTGAAAGGGCCTGCATGCGCGTGCGTATCCTCTCTTCCTTTTCCCTTCTGCGTCGTTCTGTTATATCGCTGGTATTCAGGATAATACCATTGACCGCCGGGTCATCAAGCAGGTTCCTTGCCTTAGATTCAAGGGATACCTGCTGTCCGTCCTTGCGTACATAGGTATACTCTATGGTGGGAGTCAGGCCGGGGTCTTTTATGATCTCTTCGAACAGGGACTTCAATCGGTCCTGTCCATCCAGGGTAAGGCGTTCAAAATCCTTTCCCTTCATCAATTCTTCGGGTGTGTATCCCAGGATTCTTGTTACCGAGGGACTGGTATAGGTATTCCGTAGATCCTTATTATAGATACTGATGATCTCGGAAGCATTTTCAAGCAGCCAGTGCAGTCGTTTCTGAGCATTTTCCACCTCCTGAACCTGGGCCTCCATCTGTTCGTTTGAGAGTTTCAGCTCTTCCTGGGTAACCCGCATCTCTTCAGCGTTTTCCTTCAGTTTTTCCTCATTCTCCCTGAGTTCGATCGTCAGCTTCTGCGACTCCTCGAGAAGCCTTTCGGTTTTCTGGTTCACCCTGAGGTTAAATACGGTACGGGCAATGATGCTTCCCAGTTCCTTAACCAGGGTAATGGTCTGGTCGGGGATCTCGGGATTCAGGGAAGCGATCTCCACCACGCCCTGGAGCATATCTTCCGTTTTAAGCGGAACGATAAGAAGGCTGGCCGGTTTTTTCTCTCCCACGAGTCCGGAAGTAATGGTAAAATAATCATCCGGTATCTCTGTACGGTAAATATAATCCTTCTCATAGGCGCACTGGCCGATCAGACCATAGCCCACTTTGAATTCCCGGGTGATGTATTTTTTCCTGTTATAGGCATAGGCAGACAGATTCACCAGGGTATCGTTCTCCTCGTTATACAGGTAGATCGCCCCCTGTATGGCATCGATGTATTTTACCAGATGCTCCAGCACGTGATCCCCTAGTTCTTCAAGCTTGTAATACATCCTGAGGATATTGGAAACCAGGTTTTTTCCCTCGGAAATCCAGTTCTGGCTGGATTCTTTCCAGTGATTGGCAAGCAGGTTCTCCTTCATGGCCAGGAGTGACTTCCCCAGCACATCCTGTTCCCCTTCCGGGATAATATGTACCGAGTAGTTGCCTTCCCCGATTTCCTTTGCAAATGCCGCATTCCGGTTGATCGTTTCATCCTTGCGGTTGATGATCTTCTGGAGATGGTCCTTCTCCTTCTGCCTTCTGCTGATGTGAATACGGACAAGCCAGGGGAAGAGCAGGGGCAGCAGATAAAGCATAAATATCTCCGGATGGGCTTTATGGATCTGGATAAAATTGCTGAAGTTTATATACAGGCCGGTTTTAACGGTTATGACGATTATGGTGAATAGGGGGAACATTAGTCCCACAAGTACGGAAATCAAAGTATGCCATTGTTTCCTGGTCATTTTTTCCCGGTTGTTTTGGTTTTGGTGATAATGGCATTCCCGATGATTTTGGACAGGTTCTGAAAGGTCCATTCCGTCTCCTTGTCGATGGTATGAAAGGAGGCCAGCTCAATGATTCCAATGGTTTCCTTGTTCAGCAAAAGGGGAATAATCAGCAGGTTGTCAGGAGATGCATTTCCGAGGCCGGACTCGATCTGCAGGTATCCTTCAGGGATGGAAGTAAGGTTCATAAGAGTCTTGTTCTTGGCCACTTGTCCGGGAATACCATCGCCGATCTTAAAGGGAGCAGGATCTTTACCGGAAGTATAGGCAAAAGTACAGAGCGATTCAAATTCCTGTGTTTTGGCATTCTTGAGAAAAATAATGCCCTGGACGATCTCGAAATGCCTGGCAAGATTAAGCAGGATGCGTTCGGCATAGTCCCCGATAGATTCCCTGAGATCGATATGGGGAACAATGGTATCGGCAAGTATATCGATATCCACATCATAGGGGGCAACAAAGGGCTCGACGGATTGTTCCGACGGGGTATCAGCCGCATCATCAGAGAATGCCGTTTCGGGTTCCCGGGTGAACGATTCACGGTTCTCTTCCAACAGGTGCAGGATAAATATTGCGGAGGCCAGGATAACGATAGCGAAAACCAGGAAATACAAGCCGTTGCCGACACGGACATCCGGATTCATGCTTAGCTTGTTCCAGAGACCCACAAAAAGGATGACAGAACAAATTATCAGAAGTATAAATGAAATGATAATAATGGTCCTGTATCTGTCTTTTTTATCCATGCTCATCCTGTTGTTTACGCAGCCTGTCTATCTCCCTGTTGGCTTCTTCAAGCAACTGGTATTTAAGCTTTCGTTCCGTGATATCCTGTCCCAGGAAGAAAACCTTGAATATATTCCCATTCTCATCCAGAACGGGTGTGAAAGTCGACATGATCCATACTTCCTCGCCGGTCGGTTTGGTGCGGCGAATCACGCCGCGGTAGGGTTTGTTCTTAAGAATATCTTCCCAGATCTTGTCAAACTGCTCTTTTTCCACCCTCTGCAGGAAAACCCGGTTGTTTTTGCCAAGCATTTCTTTCTCAGTATATCCCGTAAAATGCTCGAAATTCTCATTGAGCTCAAGGATCTGCCCGGCCGGTGAATAAACACATTTAATAAGGGCCTTGTCGACCGCATCGCTGAAGGACTTCATTTCGATATTTGCACGGGTGATCTCGTTTGACTGTTTCTCGAGCGACTCCTGCTGTTCTACCGTCTCTGTAATATCTGCCGCGATGTTGAGGACCTTGAAGGGATTCCCGTCCTTGTCAGGAATGGGAGTGAAGGTTTGCCGCAACCAGATGTTCTGGCCGGTCAGAAGTGCAACTTTGTCGATCCTGCTTACCGTCTTTCCGTCTTTGATCTCCTGCCAGAATTGCTTATGGGAGTCGGTACGCCTGCTGGCGCCCACGATTTCATAGTACTTTTTGCCAAGCAACCGGGTTCGCTGCGATTCAAGAAGCTGGAGGAATTTGTCGTTAATGCTTATAAGTTCTTCTTCCATATTGAACTCGGCAACATGAGATGAATTATGGATCGCGTTAAGAATGCCCGAGATCTCGGATTCACGTTTCGCGGATTCTTCCTGTGTGGTCTGCAGTTCCTCCATACTTTGGCGCATGATCTCTTCCTGCTTTGCCATTTCCCTGGCCTGTTCCTGTGATTGTTCAAGGAGCCGGGCCGTACGCATGTTCATCTGTACAGTCGATACTGCAGAGGCGATGCTTTCCGTAAGATTTTCAACAAATTCAATTTCATGGTTTGTCAAAACCCTGAGTGATGCAATTTCAATAACGCCAAGGGTCACATCCTCGAGTTGCAGCGGCATAAGCAGAAGACACCTGGGTTTGCTCTCTCCAAGTCCCGAGGCAATGTTGATATACTGATCCGGTATCTCTGAAAGAAAGATCTTTTCCTTCTCGATGGCACAGGTCCCGATCAGGCCCTCTCCAGGCTTGAATTTCTTTTTCAGGTATTTTTTGCGGTTGTAGGCAAAGGATGCGATCAGTTCAAGTTCGGGATTTTCCTCCGAATTATCCAGCAGGAAAAATCCTCCTGCACTGGCATTCAGGTAATTAACAAGTTCCTGGATCACGTTCTCAGAAAGCTCCGAGATATCATTATTGTGGATCCTGAGTATATCGCCGAATTTGGCAATGCCCTCGTTGGTCCACTGCCTTTCTTTTCTTGATTTCTGGTGTTTTTCTTCCTCCTTTTTGGTAGCCTGGAGATTTTTCTCCAGGCGGATCAGGGAATTGGCCAGGCTGTCATCGGGACTCAGAGCCTCCAGTGGTTTTGCATCCTTTCCTTCCGCAAGAGCGGATGCAAAACCGGCCTTGTTTTTAAGGCTCCCGGAAAATTTATTCAGCAGGCCGGATATTTCGGAGAATTCATTTTTTTCTTTCTGATCAATGTCCTCCGGGAATAGTCCGGTGACAAGCTCTGCGGTAGATTCTCTCAGGATGCGTAAATTCCGGGTGACGGACCTGCTGAACAATGACATTACAGTCCCATAAATGAAGGCGCTTAACAAAATAATGGAGGCGATTCCCCATTTAATCTTTATTGTTTTCGCTTCCCGTTTTATGATGAACAAATCTGCCAGTGCATCTGCTTCTTCAACCAGCACATTGATGGTGCGGAATATCCGGCTCTGAAGTCCCTCGTAACGTGTGATACCAAGCTCAAGGTCAAGCTGCAGGAGGCTGCGAAGGTTATTCAGAAAAACAGGTAAAGAGCTGATATCAGGATTACGCACCGTCCGGTTTGCCAGCATTTCGGGAAGGAGCGATTCCAGGTTATGGACCCTGTTCCGGAGCGAATTCAGGCGGCTGCTACCCGGAAAAACAAGGTAGATCTGAAGCTCTGAAAGAAGTTCCCGGCCAGGCTGGCCAGGTTCCGGGAAAGCCTCAACATCAAGCTCCTTCATTTGTTCGAGGAGGGCGCCACTGAGGCCGTAGCTGTGCCAGCCTCGCTCTCGCGACTTTTCCGCAATGGTTTCCATGGTTGTTTCCGTGCTGTTGAGGTATTCCAGGATATGATCCAGTTTCTGATGGATCATGTATTCCCCTGAAAGGATGGGGTCGTTTTTAAGATCCTTCAGGAGGGTGTAGGTATCCAGGCAGGTGCTGTTGAACCGGCTGATCCCGCCGGCCATTCCGGATTCATGAAAAGATTATGACGGAAGGTCACTGATGTAAAATGAATGTATGGAATTTTCAAGCCTCAAGATCTTCCGGGGAAGGGACTGGATGTTATTAGATGTATCCTGATAGCATGAAAGATCTGAAATCAGGCTGAACACAAAGAATCCGGCAAATAGCCAGAAAGGAACGGAGCAGACCAGCAACAGGAAAAACCGTGACCGTATGGAAATATTTTTAAGGTTCATTTTTTAAAATATGCCTGATATTTCTTTTCAAACCGGGTTGCAAAGGGCCCGAGTATCGTTTCATGAACCCCAAGGACCAGGCAGCCTCCCCGGGTCAAATTATCCAGGAACAATTTAAATACTTTGTTCTGCAATTCATAATTAAAGTATATAATAACGTTCCGGCAGATGATCAGATCGTACATCTGCCCGAATGGATTCGGGTCCCTCACGAGATCATGTTTCTTATAAACAGGCTTTTCCAGAAGCAGTTTTTTCATCCGGATGTTGTCCCTTGTTTTATCGACGTGGAAGTATTTGGAATAGGGAACATCAAAACAGGTATTGCTGTCATGGGGATTTCCCCGGATCACCGTATCGAAGTTACCGAGATAACTCTTGTTAAACCTGTATTTATAAACACCCTCGCGTGCCACATCCAGCACATCCCCGTTAATGTCTGTGGCAAAGATCCGGGATTTTTGCAGCAAGCCCATTTCATTCAGCAGGATCATCATGGAAAAAACCTCCTGTCCGGTCGAACAACCCGGATGCCATATGTTGATGCATGGTTGGTTCTGGTAAAGGGGAAGGATATCATACCTCAGCGAATGCCAGATCGCCGGATCCCTGAACAATTCGGTGGTATTCACGGTGATATCTTTTACGATCTTCTCAAGGAATGCTTTATCCTCTTTAATCTTTTCAAGCAGGGAACCGGTGGTCAGGTTGCCATCGAGCAGGATCTTCGACAGGCGCCTCTTCAATGACTTATCGGAATAATCCGTAAAATCATAGTCAGACAGTGACTTGACCGTATTTATAAATGCCTGGATATCCTGACTTCCAATTTCCATCTAATATAAATATAGCTTTTTTATCTATCTTTAAACACATGAAATTTTAAACACATGAAATTCGGAGTAATTATATATCCCGGCTCAAATTGCGATCATGACATGGTCTATGCTCTACGCGATCTCATGGAACAGGAAGTAGTGGAATTATGGCATAAGGATACGGATCTGCAGGGTGTTGATGCCATCATTCTGCCGGGAGGTTTCTCCTATGGAGATTACCTTCGTTCGGGTGCGATCGCAAGGTTTTCACTCATAATGGAGAATGTGATCCGCTTTGCGCGGGAAGGAGGATTTGTATTCGGTGCGTGCAATGGTTTCCAGATCCTTTGTGAAGCCGGACTCCTGTCCGGTGCACTGCTTCACAACAGCAACCAGAAGTTTATCTGTAAAAACATATATATCAAACCCGATAACGACAACACCGTACTTACCTCCCTGCTGGATAAGAACAGTGCATACAAGATCCCCATTGCTCACGGGGAAGGCAGGTATTACGCAGACGATGATACATTAAAAAAGATGAGGTTAAACGACCAGATACTCTTCCGGTACTGCGATGAGAAAGGCGTTATTTCGGAAGAAGCCAATCCGAATGGCAGCATCGAGAATATTGCCGGGGTATGCAACGAAGGCAAAAACGTATTTGGAATGATGCCCCACCCTGAACGGGCCGCCGATATGGAACTCGGGAACATCGATGGAAAAGCAATCTTTGAATCCATCCTCTCAATGATCCAGGTTTAAATTGCAGCCGGCAAACCTGAAGGTACGGGCACATTTGGCTCTGATCGGGGCCAACCTGATCTATGGGGTGAATTATGCCATCGCCAAGCAGGTCATGCCCGATTATTTATCCCCGTTTGCACTGGTTTTCACAAGGGTTGCGGGCGCTTGCCTTTTGTTCTGGATATTCGGCCTGCTTCTGCCACGGGAGCGGATAGAACGAAAGGATCTTCTACGTATGGTCGCTGCTTCAATATTCGGGGTGGCTGTCAACCAGGCGCTTTTCCTGAACGGCCTTAATTTGACCACTCCCATAGATGCAGCCATCATCATGACCGCAACACCCATCCTGGTCCTGGTCGTTGCAAAATTATTGTTGCGGGAACCCATTACACTGTATAAGATTATAGGTATTGCAGCCGGAGCCACAGGGGCCATCCTCCTGATAACATACAGCGCTGATACAAAATTCGGCAGTAACAGTTCCCTGGGAAACTCCATGATCGTTATCAATGCCACTTTATATGCCATTTACCTGGTGATCATCAAACCCCTGATGAAGAAGTACCACCCGGTAACGCTGATGAAATGGATTTTTTTATTCGGACTCGTACTTGTGAGCGGACCCGGA
>JAUVKJ010000326.1 GCA_030592145.1 Bacteroides sp. | reverse complement strand
ATGTTGGTTTCCATCCACTCGCGAGACGTGAGCGATTCGTCCCCGCCAAGGTACATGCCGCGGAACACCGCTTCACGTTTGTCATGGCCTTCCGGAGCCTTCGACATAACGTAGAACAGCCCGGGAAACTCTTTCCATATCCAGTTGGCGATGCCGTCCTGGTCGTAGATGTCGTAGATACGGATACGTTCGATGAATGCTTTCAAACCGGCTGTACCACGCTGAGTTCGTACCTGCCACAGTGCCTGCGCCAAATCGGTCTGTCCACCCCATATTGTAATGTTGACCGGCCGGGGATCGGGACGGTCGACGACGGAAATAATCCAGCGCGAACCTTCAGTATCATGTCCCTCCCCTATCGCATTCAGTCCCCTCTGCGGATTTCCGGACTTGATAATGGACAGCAGGTGGTCGGAAGTCGGATAACCTTCGGCGTGTTGGGCCAGGTTGTCGCGAACCAGGCCGTACGCTTCCACAATTTCGCGGATCAACCGGGGCTTGATGACTGACTTTCCCAATTCACCAGGTGTGCCCGAGGCTGAGGCGATCAGTCCTTCGATCTCAAACTCATTGGAAAAAACCATGAGTCGAATCATCGACTGCTGGTCGTCCGGATCGCCACCGATGTCGGTCAGGACCAACAGCCGTGGCTTCAGATCAGCCGCGGCCGATAAAGCCGGCCATGGTCCCATTCCCAGTAAACAGGCCACAATAAAGATGTTCAAAGCACTATGCATATTCTTTTTTTTTATCACAATTCATTATTTCCCCGGTAATACTGGAAATTCTGCAATCCTCAATGTGGTACACCCATAGGGTATCAGGGTGATCTCTTCCGGCTTTATATCGTCGGAGTGAGTGGTTGCCGGCAGCAAACCTGCAGAATGATCATAGAGTGACCATTCAGGAATTCGGCCGGCCCAGGTCTTAATTGTTACCGGGGCGTTTTCCAGGTTCCACGGCATGGCTGCAACTTCCTTCACAGAATGGATCTTAAATTCCTTTTCTTCAAGCGATTTGATAAAAATCCCGTAGTTCCATGGAGTTACAGGATAAACTTCAAAGAATGAATGGGCCCATTCATCGGAAATTACTTCCTTCCATTTCTCCCCGATCCTGAGCGCATATACCAGGGGGCCTCTTTCGATCCCTGCTGATCCTTCAAACCAGCGGCTCACTTCGATCTCCATAGGGAGTGTTAATACAAGCCTGTCTCCGGGTTTCCATTCCCGGTGTATAATGGCGACCTGCTTTTCTACCGTAAAACCATGTTTCTCTCCATTCACTTCAATGGCAGGATCCTTGCACCATCCCGGGATGCGAAGATGCAGGGGGAATTCCACGCTTGTTTCTGCATCAAAGCTGAATTCAATCCTGTCAGAGAAGGGATATCCCGTTTTCTCGGTGAACTCTACTTCTGTGCCGTCTGCGACCCTGGCTTTTACTGAAGAGGGACCATAGACCAGTGCGGCGAGCCCATTGTCCGCCGATGCATACCAGAGGTTCTGGACGAATTTGGGCCAGCCCTGGTGCATATTGCAGGTACAGCAGGGATACCCTGTCAGCACACCGTAGCAAATCCTGGCATTTTTGTCCTGGAAGAAGTTTCGCTCCTGGTCAGTGATCAGTACCTGGTTGGTCTGCTGAAAATACTGTTTGCGCAGGAAATGGTCGTCATGCTGGGTGGGAAGCACATTAAAGGCGACCTTTTCAAGGTAGTCTGCATAATACATATCACCGGTAATTGGAATCATGCTTTCATATGAGAACATCATTTCCGTGACAGTGCAGAGTTCCGAACCCTGGGTCGGGTTGTTCCCGTGAAGATTCTCATCCCCTCCATACATACCGGTGACAAAACCATGGACAGCCCTGAGGGATTCCAGTCCCGCTTTAACCGCATCCAGGTATTTCTGTTCGGGATGCTGCTGGTAATAGATAACCGGTTCCTTCAGTCCCTGGGCCACATTCACGCAATGCAGGCGGGGCAGGGGGTTCACCCTGCGGATCATATCTCCTGAATATACGCCGGTCCAGTCATAAGTCTGTTCATGGATGATCTCTGCCAGTTCAAGCAGGTATGGCTCCTTAACAATATTATAATACCAGTAGACCACCGCAAGATTGTCTCCTCCCCTGCGGTTGCCCCAGTGGGTCCAGTGCCCCAGGGGGAATTCTTCCAGCATCTCTAACTGGTAATGGAAATACCCGTCCATCAGGGTAAGTACACGCTCATCCCCTGTGGCGCTATAATATTGCTGAAGGACCTTGAGCATTACCATTTTAGGCCACCAGTCCTCGCTCCTGCTCTGTTGTGTCCCCGGGATTTCCGGGTCACCCTCCGTATGAGGATAGGGACCGAAATACCCGTTCTCCCGTTGATTCGCGATGCTCCATTCAATCCATTCCTGTGCCTTGGATTTCAGGTTTTCATCGTCGAGGAGATAGGCCAACGGGACCAGTCCATCAATCCAGTAGGGTCCACGCTCCCATTTGTCTCCATGGCCTCCAAGCCATCCGTTATTCGGACCCAGGACCAGTTCGTAAATACTGTCGAGATGCCCTGTTAGCCCATCCCTTTGCAATTCCAGCATGGTAAGCAGCCATCCATCCGGCTCTATATCACCGAGGTTCAATGCTGTATAGGGCTGGGCCACCAAAGGGGACTGGTTAGTGATATAATGATCGTTCCTGGTCAAATGACTGGAGGGAAGATCCTGATTCCCTGTGCATGATGCCAATACAAGTATTATTGAAAAAACCAGTAATGTAAATGATCTCATAATATTGCTGTTTTGTTAGTTAAAGAATTATTAATTCATTGTTCACGTCGTGCAAACAGGAATTCT
>JAUVKJ010000006.1 GCA_030592145.1 Bacteroides sp. | reverse complement strand
CCTGATGAGCGTGGCATTGATGTGGCCCTGCTTTACCTCCCCTCGGGTTTCAGTCCCATGGAATGGAGGTATCTACCTGTCGGGGGACTCCCGGAGCCGACCCGGGATATTCTGTATGTCAGGGGATTGGCCATGAACCGGGATACACTTCACCTGGTGATTTGCCACTGGCCTTCAAGGTGGGAAGGAATCCTTGAAAGCCTCCCGGAGCGAATGGAAGCAGCCCGGACAGTTCGCGGACTCCTGGATTCCCTGGCCCGCACCTCCCCGAAAGCCAGGATACTGGTGGCCGGAGACATGAACGATGAACTTTCGGACATAAGCCTGTCATCCATCCTGAGAGTACAAAACCCCGGGACGGTACTTTCAGATACCATTCTTTATCATACCGGCAAGCGGGTTCAGACAGCAGATGTATATGGCACTCTCAAATATCGCGGAAGATGGTGTGAATACGATCATATTTTTGCGAGCGGTTCATTCATTATGGATTCAAATCTGTTTGTCAAGTCTGCCGGAAAAGGGATATATGCCCCTGACTTCCTGCTTGAAAAAGACCCGGTCTGGTTGGGGAGAAGACCTTTCAGAACGTACAGGGGATTTAAGTATACGGGAGGCTTCAGTGATCATCTGCCGGTATACATCGATATCTGGCGGGGAGGCAGGTTGAAATCCCGGCAAGGAAACAGAGTACCGGAATAAGGCAGAATCCGGATGTGCCGGGGAATGATTATCCTTTCTATTTCAACGGTTTCAGTCCCAATTCTTTTCCCTTTTCAAGCATCAGGGCGAAGGCTTCATCATGTACGTTTTTGATCTTCCCGTCCAGAATGGCATCCTTGATAAAATCCTTGATGATCCCGACAGGTCTGGAAGGTGGAATTCCGAAGGTTTCCATGATCTCCTCCCCGGAAATTGGGGACTGGAAATTACGGATGGCATCCTTCTCCTCCAGTTCGGAGATCTTTTGTTTCACGATCCGGAAGTTCTTCAGGTGGCGCCTGACGATTTTCTCGTTTTTGGAGGTTATGTCAGCCTCGCAAAGCAGCATCAGGTCTTCCAGGTCATCGCCCGCATCAAAGACCAGGCGGCGGATGGCAGAATCGCTTACTCCCCCGGGCGAAAGGGCAATCGGACGGAGGTGCAGGAGCACCAGTTTCTGCACATATTTCATTTTTTCATTAAGGGGAAGCTTCAGTTTACGGAATATCCCGGGTACCATCTTCGAACCTACGAATTCATGTCCGTGGAAGCTCCAGCCCAATTCCCTGTCATATTTCCTGGTCAGTGGTTTGGCGATATCATGGAGAACGGCTGCCCACCTGAGCCAGAGATCATCCGTAACTTTGGCAAGATTATCGATAACCTGAATGGTATGATAGAAATTATCCTTGTGACTCTGCCCGTTTTCCTCATGAACGCCCTTTAATTCGTGGAATTCGGGAAAAATCAGAACAAGAAGGCCGGTTTCCTCAAGCAGTCTGATCCCGGTTGAAGGTTTTTTTGCAAGCAGGATCCGGTTAAGTTCATCAATGATCCTTTCCCTGGAAACGATCTCAATGCGATGGGCGGACTTTCTGACAGCTTCCAGGGTTTTTTCCTCGATGGTAAAGTCAAGCACGGTAGCAAAACGAATGGCCCTCATCATCCTCAGCGGATCATCCGAAAAGGTCTTTTCCGGCTCAAGGGGTGTCCTCAGGATCTTTCTTTCAATGTCCTGCATTCCCCCGAAAGGATCAACCAGCTCGCCGTATGTACCAGGGTTCAGTGAGATTGCCATGGCATTGATGGTGAAATCGCGCCGTTTCTGGTCATCCTCAAGGCTGCCGTCCTCCACAATGGGTTTCCTGGAATCCCGCCGGTAAGATTCTTTTCTGGCTCCTACAAATTCAATCTCCTTTCCTTCATATTTAACCATGGCAGTACCGAAATTCCTGAAAACACTAACCGGAGTCCTGTTCCCCAGGCGGTTCGCAAACTTCCTGGCAAGGTCAATTCCGCTGCCCCGGACAACAATGTCGATATCATGCGTATTCCGTCCCATAATACAATCCCTGACATAACCTCCTATCACGAATGTGAGGTATCCTTCCTGTTCAGCAATTCCGGCAATTATCTTGAAAATCTTATCATTAAGACATTTCTTCATATATAGATATGACAAATTGTTAGTTTCATGACAAAATTACAATAAAATCGTGAGTTCCTTCATGCTGGCACATGATTTGACATGAGTTGGTAAATGTTAAAACAGATTGTTATGACAGAACATCTTACGGCGGAGACCTTTAAGAAAAAAGTATTCAATTATGAAGTAAATAAGGAGTGGAAATTTGAAGGAAAAGTTCCATGTGTAATAGATTTTTATGCGGACTGGTGCGGGCCCTGTAAGATAGTAGCTCCCATACTTGAGGAATTGGCTGAAGAGTATGACGGGAAAATGAATATCTACAAGGTGAATACCGAGGAAGAGCGTGAGCTTTCTTCTGTATTCGGGATACAGAGCATTCCATCGATCCTGTTTGTCCCCAAGGACGGACAGCCCCAGATGGCCATGGGTGCATTGCCCAAGGATACCTTTGAAAAAGCATTTAAAGACGTTCTGAAAGTCGAGTAAATTCCGGCTTTTTGCCTGCGGCAAAAAAAGGTTCGTCATTTGACAATGCCATCGGTATTACGCGGAAATTTTGCAGCGACGTTTTAATAATGTCGAAAGTCAGTAAATTTAATTTTTGATCAGGCCGTTTCGAAAGTATATTTGAGACGGCTTTTTCTATTTAACGCCGGTACCATCAGCCGGATGCCGGAATTTTTATGGCGGGAGCCTTCCGAAAATCAGGGTTGCAACTTTTGAATGGTCAGGTAATTTCCATATATTTGTCAAGCTTCTCTAAGGGGGTGCCTTAACAGAACGGGCTGAGATCATACCCTTAGAACCTGATCCGGGTAATGCCGGCGCAGGGAATTTAGGAACTATGTTTAAATATTGCTAATATCTGACTTATGAGATCTTACATGTTCGCCATACTGGCGGCCATTATGCCTGTGTATGCACATGCACAATCGGATCTATACGGAACCGTAACCGATGCTGATGGCCAAGCGCTTATAGGTGCCAATGTTTACCTTGACCGGACATTTCAGGGGGCCATAACCGATCATAAGGGAAATTATACTATTTCTAAGCTGCCCGATGGCAGATATACTGTAAAAGCCTCTTATATCGGGTACGAAACCGGATCAGAGGAAATTGAACTATCCGCTGACACCCGCCTTGATTTTATACTCACAGAAACCTCCGTTATGGCAGAGGAGGTGATCGTGGTGGCGACCCGTGCTGGACAAAATTCTCCCGTTGCCCATACTAATGTGACAAGAGAAGAGATCGCAGAAAGGAACCTGGGCCAGGACATCCCGGTTCTGTTGAGCCTGACTCCATCTATGGTCACAAGCTCCGATGCCGGGACCGGGATAGGATATACCAGTTTCAGGATCCGCGGTACGGATATGAACCGCATTAACGTTACGGTTAACGGCATTCCCCTTAACGATTCGGAATCTCACGGGGTATGGTGGGTAAACATGCCGGATTTCGCTGCATCGGTTGACAATGTGCAGATCCAGCGGGGAGTGGGTACTTCGGCCAACGGGGGTGCTGCTTTCGGAGCTACCATGAATTTCCAGACATTTACCATGAATCCGGAACCTTACGGGGAATTTCAAACGTCATTTGGTTTAATTGATCCGTTGAGTAAAAGGAAAAGAACCCTGAAAGGATCCGTTTATCCATATCCATTCGGTGGTAGTGACCGTGATCGTTTGCTGCGAACCTGGAAGAACAGCCTGAGTGTAGGAACGGGCATGCTGAACGATAAGTTTACCGTTGACATGAGATTGTCGAAGATCAGTTCCGACGGATATATCGACCGGGCTTTTTCAGACCTGAAATCATTCTTTGTATCCGGCGCATGGTACGGGACGAACAGCCTGCTGAAGGTCAATGTCTTTTCCGGCAAGGAACACACATACCAGGCCTGGTACGGAGTGCCTTCCGAACTTCTGGAGACCAACCGGACTTTTAATCCGGCAGGGATGATTATATCCTCCGGCGGCGATACCAGCTATTATGATAACGAAACGGACAATTACCAGCAGGACCATTACCAGCTATTCTATTCCAGGGAGTTGGGAAGGCGATTTATTTTCAACGGGGCCCTGCATTATACCTATGGAAGGGGCTATTTCGAAGGATACCGCCAGAACCAGTCACTTGCTGATTACCGGATGGATAATGTAATTACAGGGAGTGATACCATTCGCGAAAGCGATCTTGTCAGGCAAAAATGGCTGGATAACGACTTTTACGGCTTTACCTGGTCTCTGAACTATAAACACAAAAAACTGGAGGCCTTCTGGGGAGGAGGCTGGAACCGCTATGAAGGCCGGCATTTCGGGAAGGTGATCTGGGCAGGGTTTGCCGGGGATTCCGGGATAAATCACGAGTGGTACAGAAACGATGGGAGGAAGAGGGACTGGAATATGTATCTGAAACTGAATTACAGGCTGAACGGGCAATTGAGCCTTTTCGGAGATCTTCAGTATCGCAGCATCGAGCAATCTATACAGGGGATTGACGATGACCTGAGAGATTTGTCCCAATTGCATGTATACCAGTTTGTTAACCCCAAGTTGGGAGCGACACTTGAGATCAGCAACAGGCAAAGGCTCGCTGCAACCATAGCAGTCGGGAACAGGGAACCAAACCGAAGCAACCTTGTGGATGCCGATCCGGCTCATCCCGTGCCGACCCATGAAACAATGGTGGACTATGAATTTTCCTACCGCATCAATGTAACAAGGGCTGTTCTGGACGTCAATCTGTTTTTCATGGACTACAACCACCAGCTGGTTCTAACAGGGGAGATAAACGATGTGGGTGCCCCCATCATGAACAATGTAAAGGACAGCTATCGTGCAGGCATCGAGTTTGTGGCAGGGATATTCCCTGTTGACAGGGTACGCTGGGATATGAATCTAACCTTTAGCAGGAACAGGATCAGGGACTATACGGATTATGTCGATGACTGGGACAACTGGCCTGTTCAGGTGAGCACAAACCTGGGGGAAAGCGATCTCAGTTTCTCACCCGCTATAGTCGGAGGAAGCAAGATCAGGTATGAACCATTTAAGGGATTGAGCGTCGCACTGCTGTCAAAGTACGTTGGTAAACAGTTCATCGATAATACCTCATCGGATTCAAGAATACTGGAGCCATACCTGGTCAATGATCTTCATATCCGGTATGTGATCCGGCCTGGTTTTTTGAAGGAGATCGGATTTAACCTTATGCTGAATAATATCCTGAACGAAAAATATGAGACCAATGCCTGGGTGTACCGGTATTATTACGGGGGTACAGAATACAAGGCTGATGGTTACTACCCGCAGGCGGGATTTAATTTTATGGCGGGGATGACCTTAAAGTTTTAACTTTGCCAGTATCTCCCTATGCGGGCTCTGTATTTATTCATATCGGCTGTAATGCTGGCATCCTGTTCACATTCAACGGAGGTCCGTAAAAATATATTCCGGTATAATGAATCAAAGGGCATACCTACGCTGGACCCGGCCTTTGCCCGCAATCAGACCATTATCTGGCCCGTCAACCAGATCTTCAACGGCCTTGTCCAACTCGATGAGGACCTGCATGTTCAAGCATGCATTGCACATTCCTGGGAATGCAGTCAGGATGGCACCGTATACACATTTCATCTGCGCAGTGATGTACTCTTCCATGACCATGCTTCTTTTCCGGAAGGAAAGGGACGCCGGGTCACCGCTTCTGATTTTGTTTATAGCCTGAACAGGATCATTGACCCAGGGATCGCTTCTCCCGGCGCCTGGATCTTTAATGCAATCGACCGGCAGGCTGCAAACAGCATACAGGGGTTTCAGGCAGTTGCAGATACTGTGTTAATGATATTTCTCAAGAAACCATTTCCTGCGTTTCCGGGCCTGCTTACCATGCCTTACTGCAGCGTAGTACCCCGGGAAGTGGTGGAATCACTGGGCAATGATTTCAGGAAGGAACCAGTAGGGACAGGCCCCTTTCGCTTCAGGTACTGGAGGGAAGATGAAAAGCTCGTACTCGTAAAGAATGAACATTATTTTGAGCATGATGAACAGGGGAACAGGCTGCCCTATCTGGATGCTGTGAACATTAGCTTTACCCGTGACAAGCAATCTGAATTCATGGAATTCATGATGGGCCGGCTGGACTTTCTTTCCGGAATTCATGCAGTGTATAAGGATGAGATGATTACAGGGAACGGCAGCCTGAACCCGGATCATGCGGGGAAGGTAAGAATGATCAGCCAGCCTTACCTGAATACCGAATACCTTGGTTTTTTGCTGGACCCTGACCTGGAGGCAGCAAATGGGAGTCCAGTGCTCGAAAAGAAGATCCGGCAGGCCATCAATTATGGATTTGACAGGGAAAAAATGATGAGGTATCTGCGCAACAATGTCGGCCGGCCGGCTTCCGCGGGATTCGTGCCCCGGGGAATGCCTTCGTTCAGCCAGGAAACGGTCCGGGGTTATACCTATGATCCTGATTGTGCCAGGGAACTATTGTCCCAGGCCGGGTACCCGATGGGTGAAGGTCTGCCTGAAATTACCCTTACAACCACATCGGATTACCAGGATCTTTGCGAATACATTCAGCATGAATTGTATGAGATCGGAATTGTTCTGAACATCGAGGTTAATACCGGTGCTGCATTCAGGGACCGTGTGGCAAACGGGCAGCTTGAGTTTTTCAGGGGATCCTGGATTGCAGATTACCCGGATGCCGAAAATTACCTTTCCCTGTTTTACAGCAGAAATTTTAGTCCCGCGGGACCCAATTACACCCACTTCAGTGATCCTGTTTACGACCGGCTTTTTGAGATTGCCCTGGGTACCATGGAGGATGAATTGCGATACCGTATCTATCAGCAATTAGACAGCATTATCATTGCCGAAGCAGTCATCGTGCCATTGTATTATGACCAGGTGGTCAGATTTGTTTCGAAAGACCTTATGGGACTGGGATCAAATCCCATGAACCTGCTTTCACTGAAAAGGGCCTGCTGGTCTGAAATAGACGGTGACCCCCATTAATTAAAGAAAGATTGTATATTTGTGGCGGGAATCCTGCATAACTTCTAAAGTCACAGCCTATGTACAGGAAAGTATGGGACCACTGTAAATCTTCCGTGTGTTCTATCAATTTTCTAAGTAATGCAGGAACCAAGATTATCACTTTCACCGGGTTCAAGGTGAAGAATTACCTGGTTACGGATGATATCATTGATAAATTTGCCAGGCCAGCCGAGGTCTTACTGCATTTTACAGAGTCTGAATCATCAACTACAAGTCGTATTCGGATGACCTTCAAGGAGTTTCTAAGCAGCAAGGTAAAAGTGGATAATACGTTCAATCCCGGCTTTGTACTCTTTGATATTAAACAGGAAGCATTCAAAGCCAATTCCTCGCTACTTTGCAGCAAAAAGATCAACCATTGCATCGGGCAACCTATCGCTGTTCTTGGTTACCAGCTGGAACAGGACAACCTGGCCGTAAAAAGCGGGATTGTCTCATCATTATTCAGGCATAATGATGGTTTTAATACCATCCAGGTGGACTGTACCATCAAACAGGGAAATGCCGGGAGTCCCCTTATATGTGCTGAAAGTCTCGAAGTTATCGGTGTGATCGGGCACCGCCTTGCCTCCATTACACGTTCCTACCAGGCGATGATGCGGATCATCAATACCAATCTGAATGTTCTGAAGGAAGCGGAAGGAAAGATCAACATGGAAGATATTGATCCCATCCAGGTTTTGATTGCCAATCAGAGCCAGATCAAGCACATGGCAACGGAATTTTTCAAAATGACCAATATGAGGGTAGGTTTTGCGGCAGAGTTATGCAATTTCGTGGATTATTTGCCCGACCAGGAAGAGGATATCAGTTCCATAGATATGGAAATAAACCTGGATAATTAGTCTGTTTCTTC
Organism: Bacteroides sp.; assembly: GCA_030592145.1. GTDB lineage: Bacteria > Bacteroidota > Bacteroidia > Bacteroidales > SM23-62 > SM23-62. The sequence goes on along the minus strand of JAUVKJ010000006.1, from coordinate 7,859 downwards.
GAGTCCCTCGATTACCTTCTGAATCTCGGTTTCCGTTGTTTTCAATTTTTTCTTGCAGATATCCAGCAGGCCGGCCACGCGTTTTACCTTATCGGTCAGTTCATCGACATCAAGTTCCCCGGATTCAATTTTTTCAAGGATTTCCTCAATCTCGGCCATGGCTTCGCCGTATGTTGGATCTTTGCTCATAAAAAGGTCTATTTTTTATCCGGTAGTATAAATGAGAATGTACTGCCTTTTTCCGGTTTGCTCTCGGCCCAGATCTTTCCATTGTGCATATCCACAAACTCTTTACACAGGATCAGTCCCAGTCCGGTCCCCTTCTCTTTTGCTGTTCCCTGAGAGGAAGGCTCGTGGATCAGGCTGAAAAGCGTATCAAGCTGGGCTTCAGTCATGCCTACACCAGTATCCTTAACAGAAATGCATACTCCTTCCCCGGTTTGCCCGGAATATACCAGTACCTCCCCGTTTTTCGGTGTGAATTTCACCGCGTTGTTTACAAGGTTCCGAAGTACGGTCGACAGGAGGTCCCTGTCTGCAAATACACGTGTCCCTTCCGGTATCTCCGATTTAATTGAAATAGACTTCTTCTCTGCCTGGATGCCAAATACCTTGACTATTTCATCAACCATGGGAGAAAGATCAGTTTCCCGGGGATTGAATTCAATATTGCCGGATTGGGAGCGTGACCATTCAAGGAGGTTCTCAATCAGGAGATGTATATTTTTGGCAGCCTCGTTTATGATCTTGCTGTATTTCTGGATCTCCCCCGGAGAGTATTCCCTCGAATTGCCTGAGATCAGTTCACTGAAACCCAGCAGGGCATTCAGGGGGTTCCTTAGGTCGTGGCCGATGATGGAAAAGAATTTATCCTTGGTTGAGTTCAGTTCCATCAGGTGTTTTTCAGATTCCTGCAGTTTCCTGTTGGCTTTCTCCAGTTGCCGGTTTTTGTCCTCCAGCAGTCGGTTGGTTTCTTTCTTGAACCGGTTGCTCTGATAATACCCCCAAAACCATAGAATGAGTGCCAGCATTACCACAGACAGGGAAATGATCCCGAATTTCAGACGGGTTTGTTTCAGGCTCTGGATTTCGCTATCCTTTTGCAGCAATTCGATTTGCTGCTGAAGGGTGCGGGCACTGAATTTAAGTTCCAGTTCCTTGATTTGCATCAGACCTTCCCGGGACATGATACTGTCTTTGACGGCAGAATACAACTTATACAAGTGAAGGGCCCGTTTATAATCCCCGGTCATGCTGTAATATTCCGAGAGGTTCATATAGTTCTCCTGAATATTGACCAGGGAATTGATTTCCCTGGAAAGAACCAGGCTTTCCTGGAATGCCTGAAGTGCCTGGGGGAATTCTTTTTTTCTCAGGTGAAGTTTCCCCATGTTGGATCTGATGGTTGCCATCATGCCCTTGTCACCGAGTTTATGGCTGATCTCATAAGCCCTGATCTGGTACTCTTCCGATTGCGAAAACAGTCCCATGGAAAATGTGACTTCCCCGAGATTGGTCAGGGCAATGGAAAGGTTTATTTCGTCCCCGCTCCGTTCCGCTATCTCAGAAGCCTGGATAAAGTACTGATAGGCGGTATCAAGCTTTTCATTATCCAGATATACAGCTCCGATATTGTTCAGAATGGGAAAAAGGTGATAATTATCCTCAAGTGCTCTGAAGATATTTCCGGATCTCTTGAAGTACTCCAGCGCCTTCTGTTCATCATTCATCTTTAAGTACACGGCCCCGACATTGTTGCATGAAATTGCAATATTGCTGCTGTCACCCAATTCTTCGCGCAATTCAAGAGCCTGGAAGTAGTAGTCCATGCTATTCGGAAAATCTCCCAACAGGAAGTAGGCATTGCCGACCATATTGAGCGACATTGAAGTAATGACAGGATCCTCCAGTTTTTCAGCGATGGTATGTGCATGGATGGCCATCAGAAGGCTGGTATCGAAGGAGCGTTGCCAGTAAAGCTCAGAAATCTGGCAGAAGATCCCTACCCGATCCCCGGGTGTGGCTGTCTCCAGTAAATTATCCAGGCTGTCAATCCGGGACTGAAGCTGCGACCATCCCGAACCCGGAAACACCAGAACAAACAGTATAAATGAAATTGCAATTCGGAGCATAGATCAGCCGGTTCTTATCCTTAATTTTTACTAATGTAAAGTTTTTTTTTGATGTCTGTAACTTTACTGTCGATTTTTCCTTTATTCAATTCAGTCTCAATCAAATCGCCCGGATTAAGTGAAGATATGTCTTTCAGGGCTTTACCCCTGAACCTGGAAATGGAAAATCCCATTTTCAATATCTGGGCGGGTTCAGCATATGTTTTCAGTCTGGCAAATTTGTCAAGACGCTTTTCTTCACGGTCAATAAGAATAAGGGATTGTTGTTTCAATCTTCCTGTGGCATGTACCACTTCCATTTTTTTCCTTTCGGGCAGATTCCTTGCGCTGTTTTTAAGCTGCTCTTCCAGGCGAAGGATACGGATGGAATGTTCTCCTATGGTTTGCTGTACCATCAGCCGGGCATGAGCGGTCATTCCCAGCAAACGTTCACCCCGGTATTTCACAAAAGCCAGGGAACCGGAACTTATCTTTTGCCGGAACAGCTCCAACTGCAATCTCTTTTCATGCAGGATGGACAGGCTTGCCTTAACCAGGTATTCACTGTATTCATCAAGAGTTGCCTCGAAGGAGGCCAGGCGGTCGATTAAAAAACCAGCCACTGCCGTCGGAGTTTTAAGCCGGGTATGCGCAACCATGTCGGTAATGGTGTCATCCTGCTCATGTCCGATACCGGTGATCACCGGAAGCGGGAACTGGGTAACATGAAATGCCAGCTCATAGCTGTCAAAACAGGAGAGATCAGACTTTGATCCTCCACCGCGGATAATAACCACAATATCAAAAAGGCTTTCATGCTCAAAGATCCTTTCAAGGGCCCGGATGATACTGCTTTCCGCTTTATCACCCTGCATGGCGGCAGGAAACAGCTTTGGATAAAATTTATAGCCATACGGATTACTCCGGAGTTGTTCCAGGAAATCTTCAAAGCCTGCGGCGGTTTTTGAGGATATTACTGCAATTTTCTGGGGGACTTCAGGAAGGGTGGTTTCCTTGTTCATATTCAGGACCCTTTCTTTTTCAAGCCTGGATATGATCTCTCGTCTTTTTCTTTCAACATCCCCGAGGGTGTAGCTGGGATCAATATCCTTTATGTTCAGGCTTAACCCGTATACCGGGTGATATTCGACGCCGGCTAAAACCATTATCTTGATCCCCGCAACAAGTTCATACCCGGTGCTTGTCTCAAAGTAGGGCTTCAGCATCCGGTAGGCGGATGCCCATATGGTAGCCCTGGCTTTTGCATGGAGTTTATCAGAATCCTCATCTTTTTCCACAAGATCAAGGTAACAGTGTCCGCTGTAGTTCTGCTTAATTTCGCTGATCTCAGCCACTACCCAGCGGGGAATGTTGAAATTGCCATGCAGTACTTCGCGGATCTCGTTCTGGAGATCAGATAGTTTGCTTATTTCGACGGTTTTTCCTTTCATTGGAGTTTAATGAACCTTCCCCTGTTTGTGTACCTGTCCGATAAAACAAAGATAATAAAGTGTCCCGGTGATAAGGATTGAATGGGAATAAGGAGTTCATTACCGTCGGAAGAGGTGATCTCTCCGCTCATGCACATCCTGCCGCTTATATCATAGATCCGGTATTCGGCCCCGCCGGGCGGAACCGTACCCACCTGAAGAATAATATGCCCTGTAGCTGGATTTGGACAAACCAGCAATTCAGTGTTTAATATCTCGTGGATTTCATTGCCGGTCAGTATGGAATCAGCTTGTAAAAAGTCTGGCAATCCAAATCCCAGAAGGGTATCAGGAAATTGATTCAGGGAGGCGCTGCTGCGAATGGCTTCAAGCAATTCATAATTGTTTATTTTCGGGTTTTTCTGCCACAGGCATGCTGCAAGACCGGCTATAACCGGAGAGGAATAGGACGTACCGTCACCTCTGCCAGTCTCCCCGGTATATCGGATCATACAGGTTTGGACGCCCTGTGCTGCCACATCAGGTTTAATCCGCCCGTCATAGCTTGGTCCCCTTGAACTGAATTCAGCTCTTTTTTCAAATTCATCAACGGCACCCACGGCCAGCACGCTGTCACCATCTGCGGGAGCAGTAATGTAACCCCATTCATCGGTGGGCCTGCCGGAATTGCCTGCACTGTTAACTACCAGGATACCTCTTGATGCTGCGAGCTGAGCGGCCCGGGTGACAAGAGCGGTTTTTCCGTCCATGTCTGAATAGGTATAGTTTTGCAGGGGATCGGTAAAAATAATTGAATATCCGAGTGAGCTGTTGATAATATCTGCCCCGGCAGAATCTGCCAGTTCCGCCCCGGCCAGCCAGTTGGCCTCTTCTACACGGTATTCGGAGCGGGTATCTTCGGTCTGGATCAGCCAGTAAGCTGCTTTCGGGGCGGATCCCGTGAATTCTCCGGGGATATCTCCACCCATAATGGAAAGTACATGTGTACCATGAGTACCGTTCCCCGTCCAGAAAAAACCGGAATCGGGTTCCACAAAATTCCGTGTGCCCATGATCCTCCCGTTCATGAAAAGGGAATCAAAACCGGGAATGGTATCCGTATTGGTAAATCCGGCATCCAGAACTGCAATGACCATTCCCTGCCCTTCGAATCCTGACTGGTGGAGAACCTGGCCCTGGAGCATTTCTACCTGGTGGTCTGAGGGCAGTTTTTCATGGTTTTCGGGTTCATTCCATTTCCGGGCAGCACTCTTTTTATTCCACACCGACCGGTAGAGGTATTCAACACCTGATACGAAGGAAAGGCCGGACAGGGTTTGCACCAGGTTGGAATCTTCTGTCTGGATAATGGCGGCATTCATCCATTTGCTTGTATACAGAATTCTGAGGGGGTGCTCCATAAGGCTGTCAAGATATGCGCCGGTGACAGGAAGATCCTGCTCCGTCAGTGCAATCCCATGTCGATCCCGTCGCCCGATCGCACGTTGAGAAAGAAATTCACCCGGATTATCCAGGGTATAGGCATTGTTTTTCTTGTCCCTGAGCTGGACCCAGAATTTGTAGCTTGTTTCCTGCGCCGTGAGATCCGGGGCCGGAAAAAGCAGCAGGCCGATAAGCAAGCCGGTCCATTTCATATAGAATGGTAATTTCAGGGATTTCTCTCGAAGAAATTATCGAAATCCGGTTCCGGGATCTTTCCAAGATCTTTCTCCACATTCTTCATGTACTCCTCTGCCCATTTTCCAAGTTCTTCCTCATTCAGGATGTTTCCCATACGGTAACTCAGGACCCGTTTCACATTCCCCTCGTTATTAAAAAACTTCCAGTCGCCATCCATTTTTCCGTTTTTGTAGGTGCCATCAAGCACCAGTTTCTGGTCCCGGTTGTACACAGTGTATGTCCCGTTGAGCTGATCCATCACATAGTGGGAAGAAAGACGGAGCGTGGAGTCTTCGTAGAACTGTTTCCAGGTTCCGTGTTTCATATTGTCCTTCCAGTGGAGTACCTCAGCCTTTAGCCCATCCGGGTAAAATTTGGTTGAGGGACCGTTTTTCCTTCCCATCCTGTAGGTTTCCTGGTAGGAGAGGGTCCCGGTATAATATGAGTAGTAGCTCCAGACACTGTCTCTTTCCCGGTTGACATATTTCCCCCTTGCACCCGGCTGGCCGTTCCGGAAATACATTGTTGCACAGGCCGTTCCGGAATTTCCCGAATAGTCCAGCTCAGCCTTGATATTCCCATTATCGTAGAATCGCTGCATCTTTCCCAGCGGTTTGTCATCCCTGAAAAATCCCCGGTACAAAAGTTCGCCGTTCGGGTAATGTTTTTTCCAATAACCCTGTTTTCTGCCCTGATCGTCTGCCTGGTTCCAGAGAGTATCCGGAGGGGCCGCACCGGATCCTTCTGCTGAGGTGAGAACCAGCACAAGTAAAAAACATATTAAATGGAACCTTTCAAGCATGATAAATATTATTTAATGTAAAACCGTCTCAAAGTTTATTATGAGACGGCTTCAATTTTTGTGCCTGACCTGATATCGGGGAAACTTATTTTACTTCCTCGAAGTCGACGTCTGTGACTTCCTGGTCATCTTTCTTTTCATCATCGGCTGAACCGGCATCTGCTGAGGCATCTGCGCTCTGTTGTGACTGGCTTTCCTTATAGAGTTCTTCGGAGGCTGCCTGCCAGAGTGAATTCAATTCAGCGGTAGCCTTTTCAATGGCCTCGAGATCCTGGCTTTTATGAGCTTCCTTCAGTGTTTCCAGCGCCTTTTCAATGGGTTCCTTTTTTTCGGCCGGAAGTTTGTCGCCAAATTCCTTCAACTGTTTTTCAGACTGGAAGATAAGGGCATCGGCGGTATTAAGTTTGTCGACCCGTTCTTTTGCCTGCTTATCTGCTTCTTTATTGTCACTGGCTTCCTTTTTCATTTTCTCGATCTCATCGTCCGTCAGGCCGGTGGAGGCTTCGATCCGTATGCTCTGCTCTTTGCCGGTACCTTTATCTTTTGCTGAAACATTGAGGATCCCGTTGGCATCGATGTCGAAGGTAACTTCGACCTGCGGAAGGCCTCTTGGAGCAGGTGGAATTCCATCGAGATGGAAACGGCCGAGCGTTTTATTTCCCTGGGCTATTGGCCGCTCACCCTGGAGTACATGGATCTCAACGGAAGGCTGGTTGTCGGTTGCCGTTGTAAACGTTTCGGACTTTTTTGTAGGGATGGTCGTATTGGCTTCGATCAGGCGGGTCATCACCCCACCCATGGTTTCGATACCCATTGAGAGAGGGGTAACGTCAAGGAGCAATACATCCTTTACCTCTCCGGTCAGTACTCCTCCCTGTATGGCAGCACCAACAGCTACCACTTCATCAGGATTTACACCTTTGGAAGGGGCTTTGCCGAATATTTTCTGAACGGTTGCCTGGATGGCAGGGATCCTGATCGATCCTCCCACGAGAATTACCTCATCCACGTCAGAAGCTTTCATTCCGGCATCTTTCAGGGCTTTCTTACAGGGTTCAACGGTCTTCTGGATCAATGCATCTGCAAGGCTTTCAAATTTAGCCCTGGAAAGTGTTTTAACCAGGTGCTTCGGAATACCGTCAACCGGCATGATATACGGGAGGTTGATTTCCGTGCTGGAGGAACTTGAAAGTTCAATTTTGGCCTTTTCAGAGGCTTCTTTCAGTCTTTGAAGGGCCATCGGATCCTTCCGGAGGTCAATGTTTTCATCTTTCTTGAATCCTTCCGCCAGCCAGTCAATAATGACTTCGTCAAAATCGTCGCCACCAAGGTGTGTATCTCCATTTGTAGATTTAACTTCGAATACGCCATCTCCCAGTTCCAGGATAGAAATATCAAAAGTGCCGCCACCCAGGTCAAAAACAGCTATTGTTATGTCCTTGTCCTTTTTGTCCAGACCATAAGCAAGGGAGGCTGCGGTAGGTTCATTAATAATCCGTTTAACCGTCAGACCTGCTATTTCCCCGGCTTCCTTGGTAGCCTGACGCTGGGAATCGCTAAAGTAAGCGGGTACGGTAATAACTGCTTCGGAAACTTCATGGCCCAGGTAATCTTCGGCCGTTTTTTTCATTTTCTGAAGGACCATTGCGGAAATCTCCTGCGGGGTATACTTGCGGTCATCGATCTGCACCCTCGGGGTGTTGTTCTCTCCCTTCATAACCTTGTAGGGCACACGATTGATCTCTTTCTGCACCTTCTCATAGGTCTCACCCATGAAGCGCTTGATGGAGTAAACTGTTTTTGTGGGATTGGTGATGGCCTGGCGCTTGGCCGGAT
>JAUVKJ010000156.1 GCA_030592145.1 Bacteroides sp. | reverse complement strand
CAAAATAAGAATTTTAATACTTCAATAACCATTCCATAAAGAAAAAATTGCCTTCCACCAAAATCCGTTTTTAATCAGGTACATAAATATGAAGAGGCTGTCTCAAAAGGGTCAGCCTCTCTGTTTTTCTGAGGGATTCTTTTTCGTAACGTGCTTATTCACTGCGTGAAAAATGCCAGGTTACTTCCAAAGTATCCCTCAGAATTAATTAAAAGAGGACTTTTGAGACATCCCCTTATTTATAATCGTGCAAAGTGGTCTTTCTACCTGATTATGAACTTACCTGAATAAGCGCTTCCGCTTTCATTCCGCAGCCGGCAGAAGTAAAATCCGGTATCCAGATTGCCCCTGTTAAAGGTAAATTCACCCGTGGTAATGTTCCGGATCTCCTTTACTCGTACACCTGCAATGTTGTAGATGGAGAAGGAGTATACACCGGTACGGTACTCAAAGCTTACAGTAGCTGATTCAGTGAATGGATTCGGGTAAACACTGGCAACCTTTATCTCCCTTACCCTGGATACAAATACTTCTTCTTCATCGGAAATGTATTCCTCATCCTTAAATGCAAGTGTCCAGCCACCGGCCCACTGGGTTCCGGGTTTAAAAGCGCCTTTGTAGCTGACCTGCCTGAACCAGGAGGGAGCGCCTGTGAAGTCGGCACCGCTTACATCCATAGTCGGTACAGGGTCGGAAGCAGATACTCCGGCATCCGCTGCCGAGTTGTTTTCAGTGGCAAAATAATTGGCAAAATCATCTTCGTATCCTGTGGGAATACTCCACTTAGGATTGCCATCCCCATCCTTGGGAACACTGACTGTGAAAAGCTTGGCAGCCGTTCCACCGGCAATATTCTGGAAGATATTGTTCGTAAGCTTCAGGTTGCCCTTCTCCTTCCACTGCTCGTAACTTCCTTCGTCATCACCCTCAATGTACTCAATGTCAATGCCTTTATCCTGCTCTGCAAATATGGAGTTGTGGTACTCACCACCGGCATTGTCACGGAAGGTAATGCACCGCCTTGACTGGCCTGGTACCCCGATGTAGGTTGCATTGTGAATAATGGGATGAGCATAGGGTTCGCAGAATTCGCAATCGCTGGGTCCGCCGTCATGCTCACCGAGGCGGTCGCCGTCTGCTTCTGCCTGTACAGCAGCCCAGAATTGCCCGTAACCACGGTATCCTTCATCATAGTCATAGGAGTCGTCTCCCACCCATGCTACCAGGATATGGTCGAGCCTTGGAAGGCCTCCGAAGAATTCAACACCATCGTCTTTGTTGGAGACCACTTCAACGTGAGAAATCACAGTAGCCGAGCCGCATGCTCCCAGGGTGAGTCCGTTGATCTCGTTTCCTTCACCAATATCGGTACCGCCATGACGGATTGACACAAACGAAAGCTGGCCTGATCCGTCTGAATCATCATCTCCACCATATCTGGCACGGGTTTCAGTGGTCGGGATACCTTCAATCTGCTTGGGTACGGTCGCATTGTTGGTTCTGGCTTTTCCAAGCATGATGAGTCCACCCCACAGACCATTTGCCTCATCGGGTACAGAACCGGCCAGGTCATCATTCTCGGAAGTGAAAATGATGGGCGCCCCGGCGGTACCGTCAGCGATTAATTTCCCGCCCATGGCCACAATCAGTGCACTGGCACTCTCTCCCCCTCCGGGCTTACCTTTGATCACGGTTCCGGCTTCGATGGTAAGGATCTGTCCGTCGTTTACAAATACAAATCCATCAAGGATATAGGTATTATCAGGAGTCCAGGTAGTGGTTCCTGTACCACTACCATTATCCGAAATTATCACCTCTGCAGCAAAAACGCCGAATGACAAAAATACCGATACAAATAAAACATTAAACTTTTTCATGATCAAAATTTTTCGGTTAAACTTGAATAAAGGATTAGTACATTATTTGATTAAATAGGATACACCGATTTTAAACTCCCTTCCGGGATGATTCCCGATGAAATAATATTCCCTTTCCTTGTAGGTATAGGTTTGTTTGAATTCCGAATTCAGGATATTCCTGATGGAAAACCTGACCCTCCACCTCTCTCCGAATGTTTTGCTGAAATTAAAGTCCACCAAGGGGAAGGGCTGCTCATAAACATTGGGAAGGCCTCCCTTGGTAATCAGGATGATCTTGGGTCCCGACACATTAAAAACAAGGTCACTGCGGATTCCTGCCTGATCACTCTGGTAACCCAAGAATCCATTGATGACATAAGGTGACTGGCCGAACATTTCCCTTCTGGCAGGATAGTTGGGATCTGTTTTCCTTGCAGCATCGAGGGTCAGGGAGTCTTCCTCCATTACTGAACAGATATACGTAAAATTGGCACCGATCTGAAAATCCTTCAGGAAATTAATGAAGTCCAACCGTTTCCGGAGTTCTGTTTCCAATCCGAACAATCTGGAATCCGGTATATTCTCATAATTGATCTCGGGATTGTTTGTAATGGGTGCATCCCTTTGTTCAATGGGATCATAGAAATATTTGTAGAATGCGCTGAAAGAAACCATCTCGCCGGGAGCAAAGAAGTATTCCCACCTCAGATCAAGGTTATCAATCGTGGTACGTTTCAGGTCAGGATTGCCGATAACCCGGAAACCGCCCTTGTAGTCCCATGAAGCAAATGGTGCAAGCTCCCGGAATACCGGCCTGGCAATGGTCCGGTTGTATGCAAACCTCAGGTTCATGTTCTCTGCCAGCTTGTAGGTCAGGTTGATCGAAGGCAAAAAGTCGTTGTACGATGCATCTCCTGATTCGTAGTGTTTGGCAACATTAAATTCTGTGGTATCGACGTAATTCTCAACGAACTGGTTCGACAACTCATGCCGGACACCCAGCACCACACGAAGTTTCTCAAACAGGGGAATGTCAACCATGGCATATGTGCCTAAAACATGCTGATTCGCACGGTAACTTTTTATCTCGTTGCTTAACAGGGTGTTATAATAGTACAGGACATTCCAGTTGTTTGTTGAATCAATGAAGTTTTCCGGTGCAAGGTAGGATGCCGGATCCCCGGTATAATCTACCCGTCCCTGTCGTATCAGACTGAAATGATTGACTTCGGAAGTCCTGTATTTGGTGGCATAGCTACCACCGAATTTGAATTTGGCGCTCCTGTCGAAAGCCCGGAAAGGAAGGGTAAAATGGATCTTGCTATCCCAGTTGGTCTCCTGCATCTCCCTGCCATCTCTCCGGGGTTCCTTGTTGGCCCGGATATACAGTGGATCCGTATCATTGAAAAACTGCCGGAAATCAGGTTCATTCTGAGTTGACAGGGTATAGGAACTAAACCATTCCGTATTAAGGACACCGGCACCATGGAAAACGTGCTTGCCATTGACCTGGAAGGTTGTCATGCCCCGTTCCAGGTACCCCAGTGTTATTTCCTCTACAAACCTGTTTTCATCCGGCTCGGAACCCTTATTATTGCGTGTACTTGACTGCCCGCTCTGGTTATGCATGAACCTTACACCGAGTTTGTGCTTGCTGTTCAGTTTAAGAGAGGTATTCAGCATGGCAGACCAGATAACCTTTTCATCACCGAGATCGTCAGCGGTAAGCTTTTTCGGATTCAGAATATCACTCTGCTCTCCCAGTATCTCGTAATAATATTTTTTACCATTGCTGTAATATTCATAATCTTTATTGTAACTCAGGGAGACATTATACCCCAGTGCTTTGTCTGCCTGGCCCAGTTCAAATTTGTCACCAATGGCAAAGGAATAGGACTGGTTAAGAAAAGGCGACTTCCTGTCCAGTCCCATGACCCTGTTGAACGAACGTGCGATATCTCCCAATAACTGGTCCGTCTCCTTACCGTACCAGGGATCGGGGACAATAACTTTGGCCTCTTCAGGGAAATCTCTTGTTCCATCGTCCATGCCCAGCCAATCAAGTTTTCCGCCCTGGTAAGTCAGGAATTCCTTATTGAAATTAACCTGGGGATTGTATCCCAGGGATGCCGAAAACTGCAGGGTAAACCGCTGCGGGAAATCCCTCGTGATAATATCTACGTTTCCACCGGTAAAATCTCCCGGGAGATCGGGGGTAAAGGTTTTATGTACGATTATGTTTTCAATGAGACTGGACGGGAAAAGGTCCATCTGAACTGCATTTTTATTAGGGTCCAGTCCCGGTATCTCCGCTCCGTTCAGGGTGGTCTTGCTGTACCGGTCGCTGAGACCCCTTACATAAACAAACTTCCCGCCTTCCAGAGAAATACCTGTCACCCTTCTTAATGCACTTGCGGCATCACTGTCACCAAGCCTTGAAATCTGCTGGGCTGAGATCCCGTCAATCACAGAACCTGATTTCCGCTGCATAACCTGCAGGGCTGCCTCTGTTCGTTCTCTTTTTCGTGCTACCACCTGTACTCCCTGGATATCGAGGACCGCCTGTCCCAGGTTCACGTCAAGGTAAGCGATCTCACCGGCCACAATCTCAACACCATCATACTGCAGAGGATCATAGGAAATGTATTGTACGGTTATACTGATTATTCCCGGATCCAGTTCGGAGAGTGAATAATTCCCATCAAAATCGGTTATGGCCCCTTTGGTTGTACCCGTTACAACGACCGTGGCCCCGATCAGTGATTCACCTGTTTCGGTATCAATCACTTTCCCTGTAAGTGTACCTGTCCGGGAGAATAAGGATGTACTTATTATAGTAAAGAATAATGAGAACAGCAGGAATCTTTTCATTGTTTAATAATTAATTAAACTGTATCCAAGTAAAAGATTAATGCCCTGTTTTGCATTAACATAATGTTATATTATGGTTAACATTAGCCGGTTCATTATTACCTTAATGTTACTTGATTAAGGAATTGTTAATTTTACAGAGAACCTACTATGAAACCAGGCATAATATCAGAAACCGGAAAGCTGGAGGGAGTGATCGTTCATACTCCCGGACCGGAGGTTGAGAATATGACCCCGGTGAACGCAGAGCGGGCACTATACAGTGATATTCTGAACCTATCCGTTGCCAGCAGAGAATATGAGCAGCTGATCAGGATACTGGACCGGTATACCAGAACCTTCCAGGTAAAGGATCTTTTAT
>JAUVKJ010000332.1 GCA_030592145.1 Bacteroides sp. | reverse complement strand
CGTTGGGTACGGCATGATGCATTTCCACCAGTCGGTTGATGTCGTCCCAGTCGGAAAGGGCAACTCCGGTAAACCCTAACTCATTACGTAAAATATCTGTTAATAGTTTTTTTGACATATGGACGGGTGTGCCGCTTACTTCGCCACTGCAAACCATCACACTCATCAATCCACTGTCGATGGCTGCTTTGAAAGAAGGCTTGAAAAACTCATGGAGTTTTTGATCGGATATTTCCGAAGGAGTACGGTCTTTCCCTGACCATGGGTCAGAATATCCCATATAGTGACGTGCGCAAGCAGCTTGTTTGTAAGGATGAGATTTGTCGTTTTCCTGCAAAGCTTTGGTATAAATGCTTCCCATTACACCACACAAATACGGGTCTTCTCCATACGTCTCAAAAAAACGGCCCCACTCAATATTATGCCCCAGGTCCAGTTCAGGGTTAAACACCCAATGAAACCCAAAACGGGCCGATTCAGCAGAGGAAATAAGTGTTGCCTGATGGCTTATGTCCTTGTTGAATGAGGCAGCCAGGTTAATATTATGAGGAAACATAGTACCATTTTTTATGGGTGTAGCACCATGAATGATATCAATGCCAAAAATGAGCGGAATTTTTAAACGTGAATTTCTCAGGGTAACTTCCTGGATAATCGTATTAAACTTACACCAGCTTTTTGCCGCAACCATTTTCCCCTGCAACCATGAACCAACATGGTATTCACGCACTATCCTTCCTAATTTAGCAGTGTCTATTGCCCAATCTTTTGAATATGTAACAAGATTTTTATTGATTTCATCTGTTTTTTCGATAAGGATGTTTTCTGCAGCAAGCTGAATCATTTGGCCAATTTTTTCTTTCAAGGTCATCTGGTCAATCAGCTTGTCTAAATATTCTTCCATTTCCTTATCGTTTGAGCGTTCATTTTTTATCCGCTCCTCAACAGATATGGTTTGCGATAACACGTCGATGTGCACAATCAAAAAAGTAATGCAAAGAAAAAACAAGGTCTTTCTATAGTTCATGATTGAAATTAATTATATTGACACCTTCCGTCACTGCTGCCTCGGGGTGAATGTACTCCTGAACAAAGCATTCTTTATAACTTTTTCCCTGCTGAATGATTCCAGCATGTATTCATTCCGGATGTACAGTTCTGTCTGGTTGCAAAAGAAATCACTGGCCGGGATCCCGCTGACACCCGTGGGCATTATGATACGTGAGTCATCCGGGGCAGCCAGATTGTAAACATGCCTCTGGGAGGCCCCGTCGGTTACCGTGAAAGGCCTGAGGCTGGGAAAGGAATATGGACAGATGGTATGATCGGAACCTCCGACCCGGAAAGGTCCCCGTTCAAGTTTAAATATCTTTTTCAGCAGGTTGACGGATCCGAGTGGGTGGGTCATAGCAACCCTGTGAAGATCACCCCATATCCAGGCTTCCATATCCGGGCCGTAGTTTTCCTCCAGCCAGTCCACCGCGGCATCCCAGGCAGGGACCACAAGGTCTCTGAAAGATTCCGTTGTATCTTCCGTGCTTACATCGTCACACCAGGCCAGTTCCTGTCCCTCCATGATCCGGTCCATCACCCCTTCGACAATGGCCCCTTTTGAGGCCAGTTCCGGATAGAATTCCTCACCGAGTTCATCCTTGAAAACAGCTTCTGTCAGCTTCATATAAAAAACTTCAAACAGGGAGGACTGGATGGCTTCCATATCCATGGTCCCGTCCCAGGCATGGATCCTGTCATAGGCAGCAAGGGAAGTTCCTTCAAGATCAGCCCCGAGAAGCACGGGATTGCATACATTCATGACTTTCTCCACCCATTTGGATTTCTGGTCTGACTGGATCCGTATCATGTCCTGCATGGTGAAAATATCTTTCTCTGAAAGCAACTCCAGGATACGATTATACCGGTTGGGAACAGCAAACCAGTGGCTGATATGATAGGGATAATCCGGACCGGCAGAACGGTTGTTTGCCGATGCAAGGATGCCACCTGGAGGATTGATCCCGTGGGGCAGTTGTTCGAAGGGTACAAAACCCTTCCAGTCATAAAGGCTGGTATCTCCGGGCATCACAAGGGCCCGGTTGCCAGGGCGAAGGGGAACCCCGGCTGCAACAAAAAGGCCGATGTTGCCCGATGCATCCCCACAGATTGAATTCGTACTGATCGTCGTCCATGTACGCAGGGCTTCCCTGAATTCATAAACATTGTCAGCATGATCCATGAGATAGGCAGCCTTAATTTCATTGCTGTATTCATTTCCGGTCCACCTCATTGAAATTACCCTGTCATCTATTCCCCTGAATGAACTGATTACGGGTCCCCTGTGGGTAAACCGGTTGATCCTCTTTACTTTCCCTCCGCCCTTCACAGTGATGAGCTCCTCCCTGATTTCCATATTAATCCACTCTCCGTCAAACAGATATTGATTGGGATACTGTGGATTTATGGTTTCCAGGTAGAAATCAATATCGTCAATGCTCACATAGCTCATTCCCCAGGCGATACTGTCATTATGACCCACGTTGACAAACGGTGTTCCGGGTAAAACGATCCCGCTCACATTCAGTTTTCCGGGTATAACCTGGTGCATCTGGTACCAGACGCCGGGGGCCATGTCAAGCTGAAGATGCATATCATTGCAGACCAGGGGCTTGCCATTGAAGCTATGTTCACCGCTGACTGCCCAGTTATTGCTCCCCATAA
>JAUVKJ010000337.1 GCA_030592145.1 Bacteroides sp. | reverse complement strand
GGCTCCGGCAAAGGGACCCAGTCAGAGAAGATCATTGACAAGTACGGTTTAACCCATTTTTCGACCGGTGACATGCTGCGTGCGGAGCTGGCCGCAGAAACTGAACTGGGACTCCAGGCAAAAAGCATCATGGAAAAAGGGGAGTTGGTTTCCGATGAGATCATCATCGGGATGATCCGGAACAGGATTACCGGGGAAACCGGTGCAAAGGGTTTTATTTTTGATGGTTTTCCGCGAACCGTAGCGCAGGCCGAAGCACTGGATAATCTGCTTGAAGAATTAAACATGAAGATCGATGTTATGATGGGGCTGGAAGTGGAGCGGCAGGAACTGATCGACCGCCTGCTGAAGCGCGGACAGAATCAGGGGCGTGCGGACGATAACCTGGAAACCATCGAAAACCGGATCAAGGTATATGAAGACCAGACCTCGCCAGTAATGGGATATTACGATGCCCGGGACAAGTACCGGGGCGTGAACGGCGTGGGAAGCATCGATGATATTTTCGAAAGGCTGAGCGGGAGTATCGGGGCGCTGTAATTTAAACTATGGCTGAATCCAATTTCATAGATTATGTAAAGATCTTCTGCAGGTCCGGAAAGGGGGGTGCCGGATCAACTCACCTGCACCGCGACAAGCTAACCCGGAAAGGCGGGCCCGACGGCGGGGATGGTGGGCGAGGGGGACATATACACCTGAAAGGGAACAAGCAGCTCTGGACTCTCCTGCACCTGAAATACCGGAAGCATATTTTCGCCGGACACGGGGGAAATGGCGGATCTTCTCTTAAAACCGGGGCAGATGGCAAAGACGTGGTGATCGAGGTTCCCCTGGGTACCGTCGCCCGCGATGCCGAAACCAAAGAGATCCTGTTCGAGATCACAAAACACGGGGAACAGGAGATCCTCAGGCCGGGGGGGAGAGGGGGACTTGGAAACGATCATTTCAAATCGTCTACCCACCAGACTCCGAGATACGCACAACCCGGCGAACCCGGGGAGGAAGGCTGGAATATCCTGGAGTTGAAGATACTGGCTGATGTGGGACTCGTAGGATTTCCCAACGCCGGGAAATCGACCCTTCTTTCGGTGGTCTCGGCAGCCAAACCAAAGATCGCCGATTATCCCTTTACCACACTGGTGCCGAACCTGGGCATTGTTGAATACCGTGACCACAGGTCTTTCGTAATGGCCGATATCCCCGGGATCATCGAAGGGGCAAGCGAAGGGAAAGGCCTTGGAACCCGCTTCCTGAGGCATATTGAACGCAATTCCATCCTGCTTTTCCTGGTGCCCGCTGACAGCGATAACATCCGCGTGGAATACACGATCCTGCTGAAAGAACTCGAAAAACACAATCCGGAACTGCTTGATAAACAGAGGATCCTGGCCATATCCAAGGCAGATATGCTGGACGATGAACTGAAAGATGAGATCCGCGAAGACCTGCCCGAAGTACCCTGGCAATTCCTTTCTTCAGTCTCCGGCGAAGGGATCACCTCCCTGAAAGACAGGATCTGGAAAGCACTCAATGAATAAGCATGCTCGAAACGCTCAATAACTGGGACACGCAACTTTTCCTGTTCTTCAACGGGATGCACTCCCCCTTCTGGGATTCCGTCATGTGGTGGGTCAGCGGAAAGCTCAACTGGATACCCCTCTATATTCTTATACTGGGATATCTTGGTTTCACCTTCCGGTGGAAAGCGCTGTGGATACTCCTGGGGGTCACCGTGCTGATCACGATGAGCGACCAGTCCTCGGTACACCTGTTCAAGGAAGTCTTCGAAAGGCTCCGGCCCTGCCATCAGTCCCATCTCGCGGGAATAGTCCACCTCGTGAACGATCACTGCGGGGGACAATACGGATTTGTCTCCAGCCATGCATCCAACCACTTCGCGATCGCATTTTTTACCACACTCTGGATTAGAAAGCGATGGTATTGGATCGCAATCCTTGCATGGGCCGGCCTGGTATCCTACAGCCGGATCTACCTGGGGGTGCACTTCCCGGGTGACATCCTGGGCGGCGCCATACTCGGAATACTCCTCGCGTGGGGTCTATACCAGATCATGATCCACATCAGGGCGCTGAAACTAAACGAATGACCATGCTGATCCTGGATTCCACTACAAGTGATCCCCTATACAATATTGCAACAGAGGAATACCTGCTGAAGGAGACGGACAGGGAGTACGCGTTTTTCTATATCAACGATCCTTCCATCATTATCGGCAAGCACCAGAATGCCTGGGCGGAGATTAATCTTTCGTGGACAAAGCAACATAAGATCCCCGTGGTAAGACGCATATCAGGAGGAGGTACGGTATGGCACGACCCGGGGAACCTGAATTTTTCCTTTATCCTGAACGGGGAAGAAGGGAAACTGGTGAATTTCCGGGAATACGCCTCACCCGTACTGGAATTTCTCAGGCATCTCGGACTTCCGGCCGAATTCGGGGAGAGGAACGAGATGCTTGTCGGGGGACTAAAAATTTCCGGGAATGCCGAGCATGTACACCGTAAACGGGTGCTTCACCACGGTACCCTGCTTTTTTCCTCAGACCTTTCTATGCTTCGGAATGCCCTGGATACAGACCCTGATCTGTATGAGGACAAAGCCGTACAGAGCGTGCGCGGTAAAACCGGGAACATCCGTGATTTCCTTAAAAAGTCCATGGAAATTCC
>JAUVKJ010000176.1 GCA_030592145.1 Bacteroides sp. | reverse complement strand
CAGGAAGATATTCGGGGAAGATGTGGAACCATTCTTTGTCTTTATCGGAACCGCCGCCAATGTCCTGGGACTGGATGCGCTGACCAAACCCTATCATTCCATCATCTGCGCGGAGACATCACATATACATGAAGATGAATGCGGGGCACCTGAGAGGTGGACCGGTTGCAAGCTTCTTCCGGTCGAAACACCGAACGGAAAACTGACGATTGAAGGCATTGAGAAGCATATGTATGGCATCGGTTTTGAGCACCATTCGCAGCCTCGTGTTATATCGATTACCCAGTCCACAGAAATGGGCACAGTATACGCTATTAAGGAGATCCGGGAGATCGCAGAATATGCCCATATGCATAACATGTACCTGCACATGGACGGGGCCCGCATCAGCAATGCCGCAGTACATCTGGGCACGGGATTCAGGAAGTTTACCCGGGATGCAGGAGTCGATGTCCTGTCTTTCGGGGGTACAAAAAACGGTCTCATGTATGGTGAGGCGGTGGTATTCTTCAATCCGGATATTGCCGGGGATTTCAAGTACCTTCGGAAGCAGGGCATGCAGCTTGCATCGAAAATGAGATTTATTGCCGCCCAGTTTATGCGTTTCCTCGACGAAGACATCTGGCTGAAAAATGCCAGCCATGCCAACCGGATGGCCGGACTCCTGGCCGGGGAGGTAAAGCAGATTGACAAGGTCCGGATTACCCAACCCGTTCAGTCGAATGCTGTCTTTGCCATTCTTCCCGGACAGATCATTCCCGTATTGCAAAAAGAATATTTTTTCTATGTCTGGAACGAAGCTACCGGAGAGGTGCGCTGGATGTGCTCCTACGACACTACCGAAGAGGATGTAAGAAATTTTACAGCTTCAATCCGCCAGGTTCTTTCATAAAATTATCTTCAAAACCACTCTACCTATGAAAAGTCGATTATCCTTAACATTTTTATTTCTTGCTTCTGTATTTTCCTGTCTTCATGCGCAGAAAAAAATACCCGAAGTGTACAGCAATCTGCACAGGGACAGGGACGGTCGCATGTACCTGGAATGGATGAAAGACAGGAAGGCTTACCAGGTAGATAAGCCGGCAGAGTATACCCTTGAGGGTGTCATGGGACAACCAGGCGGAACAGAAACGGGCATTGCATTTGATTTTAATGATCCCGGATTTACGGGAATTCTGTATTACGGATTTATTCATTACGATGATGGTGCGTTGCCGTATCCTGTTTACTTTTGGGACTTCGAGATCATCCGTCAGGGCAAGGCACATATTGATATTCTGAACAATCTGTCTGGCAGGTATGATATGATAGGCTGGCAAAACACAGGCAGGGGCACCCTGGGGTACAGGATCATTTCTTTGTACGGTGAAATAATATATGATGGAAAAGTCTCATTTGAGGGTACAGGACCCTTCAGAGTGGGAACCACTGTGGTCGAAGGACCGTTTATTAACCTGCCCGGGCATGAACGGGTCACGGTCAGTTTTAAAACCAATGTTAAATGCAGGGCGAGCGTAAAGGTGGATGACAGGGTGTTCAGGGACCCCAGGTCTGTGACGGAGCACAATATCGAGATAACCGGCCTTGCACCGGATACGAAGTATGGCTATGCCCTGGGCGGAGTTACCCAATCTCAGAATTACAGCTTCCGTACGGCACCCGAACCCGGCAGCCGTACATCCTTTACTTTCGCTTACGCCAGTGATTCACGCAATGGAACGGGAGGCGGCGAGAGGAACATATATGGCGTGAATGCTTATATAATGAAGAAGATCATGGCCTTAAGCCTGCAGAACAATACATGTTTCCTCCAGTTTACAGGTGACCTGATCTCCGGGTATACGACGGATAAGAAGTCCTCAGAGCTACAGTATGCCAATTGGAGAAGGTCTATCGAACCATTCTCGCATTATTTCCCGGTATATGTGGGTATGGGTAACCACGAAGTCCTGGAATTTATGTTTCTGGACAGCCTTAACAATCGTGAGGTAAAAATGAAAATTGACCGGTTCCCCTTTGAAACGGAATCTGCAGAGGCTGTATACATAGAGAATTTCGTAATGCCTGAAAATGGACCGGAGAGCGAGGATGGAGCCATTTATGACCCGAATCCCAGAAAAACTGATTTCCCCTCTTATAAGGAATCTGTCTACCATTACACCTATGACAATGTTGGAATGATCGTCCTGAATTCGGATTACTGGTACAATTCGACTCAGCAATTCATCAGGGTCTCCAGTGGAAATCTGCATGGTTACATAATGGACAGGCAGTTGGAGTGGCTTAAAGAAACCCTGGCCATGTTTGAAGAAGATCCCAAAACAGACCATGTATTTGTTACTATGCACACGCCGGCATTTCCGAACGGGGGACATGTAAAAGATGATATGTGGTACGATGGCAGAAATGAGTGGCGCCCGTATATTGCTGGCAGGCCGGTTGCAAAGGGTATCATCGAAAGACGGGATGAGTTCCTGGATCTTGTGGTTAATAAGAACAGCAAGGTAGTTGCTTTGCTGACCGGGGATGAGCATAATTACAACCGGCTGAAACTCTCGAATGAACTGGAAATTTACCCGGAACTCTACTTCCCCGAGAAAATTACTTTAGACCGGGATATCTGGCAGATTAATAACGGGGCAGCGGGAGCCCCTTATTATGCACAGGAACAGGCCCCATGGTCAGAACATGTTCAGGGTTTTACCACGCGTAATGCCCTGGTACTAATCCGGGTTGAAGGTAAAAAAGTTTCCATGAAGGTAATCAATCCAGATACCCTTGAACTGATCGATGAGGCAGTTTTAAGGGACTAGCCCGGTATTGTCCTGCCCTGCCCCGGTCCGGACAGGATCAGTACGGGGAACCAGCAGGGAACTGTCGCCGTAACTCAGGAACCGGAAATCATTTTCAAGGGCGTATTTATAGACCTTACGCCAGTCTTCACCGATAAAAGCCGATACCAGTAAGAGCAGTGTACTGTTTGGCTGGTGGTAATTGGTAAGCATACGGTCAACCATCCTGAATTCATATCCCGGAACAATCATCATCCGGGTAAGGCCCTCCATGGATTCAAGATGGTATTTATCCATGTAACGAAGCAGGTTCTCCAGGCTTTTGTTTCTTTCCTGTTTTGGTAATTTATAGGCATCCCACTGGTCAAGGAAAAAAGAGGAATCATCTGGTGGGTCCTGTTCCTTCAAACGGATGCCAAGCCAGTATATAGATTCCAGTATCCTGGTGCTGGTTGTTCCCACAGCCAGGATAGGGTCCTGATGCGCGAGAAGGGATTCAAGTGAACTGCGGCTGAAATAAAAATGCTCTGCATGCATGGGATGGTCCCTTAGCTTTTTGGATGATACCGGCCGGAATGTTCCGGCTCCCACATGGAGGGTGAGTTCCAGTGTCCGTATTCCCTTGTCTGCGAGTTTCGCGAGCACTGACTCTGTGAAATGAAAGCCTGCAGTCGGTGCTGCCACAGAGCCATTTATACGGGAATAAACCGTCTGGTATGTTTTTTTGTCGGTTAATTCCGACTCCCTGTTCAGGTAAGGTGGGATAGGGGTCCTTCCTGCCCACTCCAGGATATTTCCAAAGGATATTTCACCGGGTTCCCAATTAAACCGGACCAGAAAAGCATCTTTTTCACGGCCGGTATTATGTGCCCAGAGCCTGAGTTGTTTTGATCCCACCCTGATATCCATCTGAAGGGGACCGTCTTTCCATTTCTTTGCATTGCCTACAAGGCATTTCCATACCGAGCCCGATGTCTTCTGGAAAGCGAGATTGTAATCCTTCGGTTCATATGGTTCAAGGCAGAATATCTCGATCTTCGACCCCGTCTGCTTTTTAAATTTAAGGCGGGCCTGAACCACTCTCGTATCATTAAATACAAGCAGGGTGTCACGGTCAATAAGCCCCGGTAATTCCCTGAAAACCCTATGGAAGATTTTTCCCCTGTTATAAACCAGAAGTTTGGAACTATCTCTTGATTTGAGAGGGTATTTTGCTATCCTGTTACCAGGCAAATCATAAGTATAATCAGCTATATTGATGGAATCGATCATTTTTCGGTGAACAAAGTTAGTGTTAAAAAGGTTTGGGACTAACAGTTCCAACCTAAAAGTTCCAACCTATTAGTTCCAACCTAAAAGTTCCAAACCTACCTGTGGTTTGGTGAAAATTTCTTAATTTTGCGGCAATCCAGCAGGACGTTCTATCGTTCTTCGATCCGCGGAGACGGGGATTGAAGGGAGGAAAGTCCGGGCAGTACAGAGCACCAGGCTTCCGGGAGGAAGATGTTCGTGAGGGCATAGACAACGGGGAAGAAAATAACCGCCCCGCTTACCCGGGGTAAGGGTGAGAAGGTGAGGTAAGAGCTCACCGGTACCGGTGGTGACACCGTACGCCGCCCGCCGTCTGGGCTGTAAGACCATGTATACCGGCTGATAAGGGCTGCTCGCCCGATGCCGGGGGGTAGGTCGAGCAGATAAATGATAGAGATCCCGGATCCGGCCCTATTGGGGACGCCCGGGATACAGAACCCGGCTTACAGACCGGCTGGAAACAAAACAGGAGCCCGCGTAAAAACGGGCTCCTGTCCATTTACAGATAGTCCTTAACTAGGGGCTGAAAGAAAACGCCTCGTTTTCAAATTTTTCATCAATTTATCCTCATTCATTAGGGTTGATTCTTGGAAGAGCCGAGCTAAATTTGACTTTTTACCCCGGATTCTCTTTTT
>JAUVKJ010000121.1 GCA_030592145.1 Bacteroides sp. | reverse complement strand
CGACAAAACCGTTAGAAAGGACCGAATGGTTGTGCAGAATAACGGGTATGATCCCGGGGCGGTTCCCGAGGTATGCCGAATTCGGCTCATAATAGATTTCGAGTATATGGGCCATTCGCCGGGCTTCATCCCGGAAATCTTCCGGGTAGATTACCCTGAAATGACCGGTACGTATTTGCTCCCACTTCAGGTAGCCCGGATCCTCCCCCTTGCTGTAAAACTGGGCAGTAGATTTTACTACCGTAAAAACAAGCATCCCGAAAAACCAGAAACGCCTTGCTGAAAATGATAATCGTTCCATTTGATTCCCGAAAATATAAATTCCCGGTATTAATAAAAAACATTAAATTCGCGAAGAAATTGTAATTCCAGGCCTTAAACCCAAACATTGCACCGGTGAAAACATTTCAATTCTGGAACAACCTGACTGGCTGGCTGACATTTATGCTGGCTTCCGCAGTTTATCTTCTCACCATGGAACCCACAACCAGTCTCTGGGATTGTGGCGAGTTTATTGCAACTGCATACAAACTAGAGGTGATGCATCCGCCGGGAGCCCCCTTCTTTATGATAATGGCCCGGTTTTTCTCCATTTTCGCCTCCGGCCCGGAGACCGCTGCAAAAATGATCAACGCCATGTCTGCCCTGGCTAGCAGCTTTACGATCCTGTTCCTGTTCTGGACCATAACCCACCTTGCCAGAAAGCTTGTCCCCGATGCCGAAAAGATCTCCACCGCCAATCTTGTGGGAATCCTGGGAGCCGGTTTTATCGGAGCCATGGCTTTTACCTTTTCCGACTCTTTCTGGTTTTCCGCCGTGGAAGGGGAAGTTTATGCCACCTCTTCCCTGTTTACGGCCGTTACTTTCTGGGCCATCCTGAAGTGGGAAAACATTGCGCATGAAAAGAATTCCAACCGGTGGATCCTTCTTATCGCTTATCTCATGGGACTTTCGATCGGTGTCCATCTGCTGAACCTGCTCTCCGTTCCCTCAATTGTACTCATTTATTATTTCAAAAAGCACAAGGTTACAATCCGTGGGATCATTTACTCGCTGGCGATTTCCGTACTTATTCTTGGATTTCTGCAATATGTTGTTATACAGTGGTTTGTCAAGCTTGCAGCCTATTTTGAATTGATGTTCGTAAATGGTTTCGGCCTGCCATATAATGCCGGGACGTTTTTCTATATCCTGCTTGTCATTTCAGGAATTGCATACGGCATCCACTATACACATAAACACAAGAAAGTAATCCTGAATACAGTCATTCTTTCCTTTGCCATGATCATGATCGGTTATTCGTCGTATGCACTGATCATGATACGGTCTGCTGTAAATCCACCCATGGATATGAATAACCCGGAGACTGTTTTTGACATGCTGCCCTACCTGGGAAGAGAACAGTACGGACAGAGGCCCCTTGTGAAGGGACAATATTACAACACGCCCATAATCGGAACCAAAGAGACACGTGCGAACTACTATAAGGCCGATGGTAAATACAAGGTGAAAGACCACAAGATCGAATATATATTTGATGAACGGTTAATGACCTTATTCCCCAGGATGTACAGCAATGATGCGAACCATGTTTCCGCATACGAAAGCTGGATAAAAATCAATGGAACCCGGGTTCAGATCCGGGACCGTAACGGGGAAACCCAGACCGTAATAAAACCCTCCTTTGGAAGCAACCTGGCCTTCTTCTTCAAGTACCAGCTCGGGCATATGTATTTTCGGTACTTCATGTGGAATTTTACAGGCCGCCAGAACGATATCCAGGGACATGGAGGAATGCTTCACGGAAACTGGATCTCCGGCATAAAATTCATTGATGAAGCCAGGCTGGGAAGTTTGGATAAGTTGCCTGACAAATATAAAAATCATCCGGCCCATAACACATATTTCATGCTGCCTCTGCTGCTGGGACTCATCGGCCTGTTTTATCACTATAACAAAAACAAGAAGGATTTTTCAGTTGTCATGGTCCTGTTTGTCATGACCGGCATCGCCATCGTGGTATACCTTAACCAGAAGCCGATGGAACCGCGGGAAAGAGATTATTCATATGCCGCCTCGTTCTATGCCTTTGCAATCTGGATCGGACTGGGCGTACTATCTGTTTACGAATTCCTGAAAAAGAAATTGCCTGCTACGGTCAGTGCAGGTGCTGCCATCCTTTTATGCCTGGTCTTTGTTCCTGCTATCATGGCCAGAGAAAACTGGGACGATCATGACCGGTCAGGAAGGTATACGGCAAGAGATCTGGCTTATAATTATCTTAATTCCTGTGCCCCGAACTCTATTCTTTATACCAATGGGGACAATGATACTTTCCCGCTCTGGTACGCCCAGGAGGTGGAAGGGATCCGTACCGATGTCAGGATCATCAACCTTATGCTTTTCAATACTGAATGGTATATCGACCAGATGACCCGCCAGGCTTATGAATCGGATCCTGTTCCCATGAGCCTGCCTGCAGAAAAATACATGGATGGTACCAATAATATAATATACCTTATTGCAAAGCTTGACAAGCATGTTGACCTGAAGAAGGTCATTGATTTTGTTGCAAGCGAAGATCAGGGTACAAAGTTCACACCCCAGCCCGGGATATCCCTTGATTATATTCCGTCAAAGAAATTCTTCATACCGGTAGACAGGGAGAAAGTGCTCCGGAACGGAACCGTTGCAGAGAAAGACTCGGCTCTGATACTGGAACGTATTGAATGGTCGATCAGTAAAAGCAGTGCACTTAAAAATGAAATGATGCAATTGGATATCCTGGCAACTTCGGATTGGGACCGGCCAATTTATTTTGTGGCAGCCGGCAACCAGGGTGCCATGAGGATGGAACCTTTCTTTCAGATGGAAGGCCTGGCTTACCGACTGGTGCCCATATCAACCCCGGGGCGAAATTTCATGACCTATGGCAGGATCGATGTCGATACCCTTTACGATCGCCTCATAAATACATTCCGGTACGGGGGCATGGGGCAGCCCGATGTCCACCTTGATTATTATAACATCAGGACCCTTTCGGTGATCAAGCTCAGGAATAAATTCACCCGGCTTGCCAATGAACTGATCACGGTAAACAAGCTGGATTCAGCCCTTGTTGCACTCGACCGCTGCATGGAATTGATGCCCCACCCCAAGGTGCCTTACGATGCCTTTGTACCACCGATATCCCGGGCATATTACCGTTGCGGGGAAAAAGACAAGGGACTTGAAATCATGCGAAAACATGTTGACCTTTTGCTTGAAGATTTGGCCTATTATTACGACATTTCGCCCGAACGCCGTCAAACACTTGATTATGAGATCAGGATTTCCCTTCAATTAATGCAGGAGTATAATGGTATTTCAACTGAATTTAAAGAAGAAGAAATGATCCGGGAGATTAACGAGCAGTTCAATAATTATTACGAACGATACCTTCAGGAAAAAAAGTAGGTTTCCGGGGAAATCCCGGATATCGGCTCCGCCTTTGTGCTATTTTTCCCGGTTTATAAGGTTTTTAGCAAAATCTGCCAGTGGACTTTTACGATCTGCCGGGGCATTAACCCTTTCAAGATACTGAAGTGCTTTATCCTGATGGGAAGCTGCAAACCCGTTGGAGATCCGGTCCAGTTTCAGGTCAGTGAAAATTTCCGTAACCCTTTTCACCTTGGTCCCGGGATCAAAATCCTGCTCTGTCAGCAGCCCGGATAATTCTTCCCGCATATCCCCCTCCGACAGTTCCAGTGCTTTGATGAGAAGAAAGGTTTTTTTATTTGTAAGGATGTCATTTCCGATTTTTTTTCCGAAAATCTCAGGATCTCCGTATACATCCAGGTAATCGTCCTGTATCTGGAATGCGATGCCCAGGTTCCTGCCAAACTCATACAGCAGGTCCGATTCAAGCAGGCCGCCCCCTCCTGAAATAGCTCCTGCTTTCAGGCAGGCAGCGAAAAGAACCGCTGTTTTCAACTCTGTCATTTTCAAGTATTCATCAACGCTGACATCCATGCGGGTTTCAAAGTTCATGTCCCATTGCTGACCCTCACAAACCTTCATGGCAGTTGTATTTAAAAGCTGCAGGAGTTCTTTCAGGTATTTATCCTCTGACTCGGAGAGGATCCGGTAGGAAAGGATTGACATCACATCACCGGAAAGGATGGCAGTGTTCGGGTTCCACTTCACATGAACCGTTTCCTCTCCCCTCCTGATCCTGGAATTATCCATGATGTCATCGTGCATAAGTGTGAAATTATGAAATACTTCAAAAGCCAGACCGGGTTTAATGGCCTTGTGTACCGCATCGCTGAAAACACTGCAGGCCATAAGTGTCAATGCCGGCCTCACGCGCTTCCCTCCAAGCAACAGGATATAACGAACCGGATCATATAGTTCTGCCGGGGAATTTTCAAAGGGATACTTTTCCAGTTCCTTGTTTACAATCTGCTGTGCTGTTTTAAAATCCAACATAATCCATTAAAATTAAATAAAATAAGTTCATCCCCAATACGGAAATTTTCTATTTTTACGCCCAATATCTGGCCTTATCTTTGCAGGACTCCAGAAAAACACGGATGTCATGAGAATTCGATTGTACTTCATCGGCCTTCTGGCTGGACTGGCCTCTTACGCATACGCGGAAGGTTATGAGATCAGGATTTCCATTCCTTCTTTCAGTAATGACACTGTGGTCCTGGGCCATCGGTTCAACGCAAGCTTTATTCCCAGGGATACGGTGATCCTTGATGCCCGCGGAAATGGTATATACAAGGGCGTAGAAGAACTTCCCCACGGAATGTACCTTGTCTTCCTGCCCGATAAATCATTCTTCGATCTTCTTATCAGTAATGACCAGTTCTTTACCTTTAAGAATGACACTTCCGATTATATTGCCAACATGAGGGTCAGGGATTCAAAGGAAAATGAGGCTTTTTATGCATACCAGCTGTTCCTGGCTGAAAGCAGGGAAAAAGCCACGGCCCTGCAGTCCGGCATGTCCAATGCATCCAGCCCTGATGATTCCGTTGCACTCAGGAAAGAGCTCGACCGGCTCAATACTTCGGTTCAGAAATATATTGAAGAACAGATCGAAGAAAACAGCGATAACTTTTTCGGGGTCTTCCTGCTTGCGCTTCAGGAAGTGAAGGTTCCTGATCCTCCCCTCGACGAGAACGGAAAACCTCTTGATCCGGCTTTCCAGTACAAATATTACAAGGCCCATTACTTTGATAATTTTGATGTGTCTGATGTACGCCTTCTGCGCACACCGTTTTATGAACAGAAGTTATTAACCTACATTGGGAAAGTCGCCTACCAGCATCCTGATTCCCTTATCGGGGAATGCGACATGCTTATCGGGGCTTCCCGGTCTGATCCGCAACTCTTCAGGTATATGCTGATCACGCTTTTCAATCATTTTGCCAAAAGCCAGATCATGGGAATGGACAATGTGTATATTCATCTTGCCGAGACTTATTATATACCCGAAGCTGATTGGAGCGATCCTGAATTTATAGCCAAACTTCAGGAAAGGGTGGAAAAATCCAAACCTACGCAGATCGGTGTCAAGGCAACCGACATTCAGCTTGTAGAGGTCCACACAGATCACTTTATCAATGCTGCAGACAATGAGGAGCTGAAAAAAAATCCTTATGTGGGTTCTTCTTTCCGTTTGTATGACATAAAGTCAAAGTTTACCATCCTGTATTTCTGGGAAGTGAATTGCGGACACTGTAAAAAGGCAACCCCGGCTCTTTATCAAATATACGGGCGGTTGAAAGATAAAAACGTACAGGTGCTTGCCATCAGCACCCTGGGAGGGGAGGAAGGAAAGGTCAAATGGATAGATTATATTAATGAGAACGGGTTCTATGACTGGATCAATGCCTGGAATCCATACGATTTCACATACAAGACAATTTACGATGTCTCGAG
>JAUVKJ010000050.1 GCA_030592145.1 Bacteroides sp. | reverse complement strand
CGATATATGGTATACCGAGGAACTCGGACTTAATAATCCCAACGGCAACAGTCCCTTCAGGGATATCCCGGGAGTTCTCCTGGAGTTCAATACCCTCATGGGTAACGCCAATATGCACATGCTTGCTACACGTTATGAGGTTCAGCATATACCTCAGAAAGAATTTCAGCCTCCAAAGAATTACCGTCCGGTGTCAAAGGCTGAAATGGAATCTATATTAAGTGCCCTGATGAATTGATTCCTGCAATTTTTTAAATTATGGCAAAGAAAAAACGGGTCAGGTATTTCACATTCCTCAGCGATGAGCGGTTCAAACTAACGTTCGGGATATTCCTTATCCTTTTCTCCCTTTACCTGTACCTGACCTTCATATCCTACTTCTTTACCTGGAAAACCGACCAGAGCTTCGAATGGTCCAGGGTGTTTTCCGGACCTGAACTTATGGTCGACAACTGGGGGGGCAAATTCGGCGCATTTATAGCCAATAAATTCATACACCACTGGTTCGGACTTGCCTCCTTTCTGCTGCCGTTTATTCTGTTTATCGGGGGACTCAGGTTAATCAACATCAAAACCTTCCCGGTCGGGAAAACGATCCGTAACTGCCTGCTGGGAACCATCCTGCTGTCGGTGGCACTCTCATACCTGTTCGGGGATACAGGCGGATTCCTTGGCAGTGGTCCCGGGGGAAGCCACGGTTATTTCCTGAGCGCATGGATCTCATCCGTACTGGGCAAAACAGGAACTGCCTTCCTGCTGGCCGTGCTTGTACTTGCATTCCTCCTGTTCTCTTTTAATTCTGCCCTGGACTGGTTGTCCGGCCTCTTTAAATCACGCAAAAAAACCGGAGATGAAGACAAGGAATCATTGACAATACCGGGCGAAAATGACACTGGGATCTCACCCGGCGAAGACGGAGCAGAAACCGTACCTGTTGAGGATGAAAGTATTAAATTCGAAACGAAGGATGCCGGCACAGAAAGTTCAACCATGACTTCTGCTGAATACCAGAATGCCAATGGGATCGAGATGACCGTGGAGAAGGGGGCCAAGGGGGAACAGGTGGATGGGGACCCGGAAGCAATACTTGATAATTATGATCCCACCCTGGATCTTTCAAACTACAAACTCCCTTCACTCGATCTTCTGGAGCAACATAGTTCAGCTAACTTCGAGGTAAGCGAAGAGGAACTGATCAGCAACAAGAACCGGATCGTTGAGACCCTCGGAAACTACAAGATCCAGATCGACAAGATCAAAGCCACCATCGGTCCCACCGTCACCCTCTACGAGATCATACCGGCACCCGGGGTACGCATCTCCAAGATCAAAAACCTTCAGGATGACATTGCCCTGAGCCTTTCCGCCCTCGGAATCCGGATCATTGCACCCATTCCCGGACGCGGAACCATCGGTATTGAGGTTCCTAACCGGCAACCCGAGATCGTCTCCATGCATTCGATCCTTAGCTCAAAAATATTCCAGGAATCAAAATATGAGCTACCCATAGGGCTGGGCAAAACCATATCCAATGAGACCTATGTGATAGAATTGACTAAAATGCCCCATCTGCTGATGGCCGGGGCGACGGGTCAGGGGAAGTCCGTGGGACTGAACGCCATTATTGCCTCCCTTCTTTACCGTAAGCACCCCGCCCAGCTCAAATTTGTCATGATCGATCCAAAGAAGGTCGAACTAACCCTGTACAATCAGATCGAAAAGCATTTCCTGGCCAAACTGCCGGATATGGAGGAACCCATCATCACAGATACCCGGGATGTCATACGAACTCTGAATTCACTCTCCATCGAAATGGACAGCCGGTACAACCTGCTCAAAAAAGGAAAGGTGAGAAACATCAGGGAATACAACGAGAAATTCGTTGCCCGCAAACTGAATCCGAAAGAGGGCCACAGGTACCTCCCTTACATCGTGATTATCGTGGATGAATTTGCAGACCTGATCATGACCGCCGGCCGGGAGATTGAAACGCCGCTGGCGCGGCTTGCCCAACTGGCCAGGGCCATCGGCATCCACCTGGTAATCGCCACCCAGCGCCCGAGCACAAATATCATCACTGGGTCAATCAAAGCCAATTTCCCCGTCCGGATCGCTTACAAGGTGGCCTCTATGATCGATTCCAGGACCATACTTGACAGCCCGGGAGCCAACCATCTGGTAGGCAGGGGGGACATGCTGATATCGACCGGCTCGGAAATGATAAGGCTTCAGTGTGCCTTTATCGACACTCCCGAGATCGACCGGATCACAAGCCATATAGCCTCTCAACAGTCCTATCCCAGCGCACATCTTCTGCCTGAATATATCGAGGAGGGCGCAGCGGGGCTTAATGATTTCAATTCCAGTGAACAAGACGAACTCTTTGAACAGGCAGCCCGCCTGATCGTGGAATACCAGCAAGGGTCCACTTCCCTCATCCAGCGAAAATTCTCCATTGGCTACAACCGGGCCGGGAGGATCATTGACCAGCTTGAATCTGCAGGGATCGTCGGCCCCTATGAGGGCAGCAAGGCCAGGCAGGTAATGATCAAGGATCTGCTCGGTTTGGAACAGTTTTTGGAAGGTAATGTCCAGGACACATAATCCGATGCAAAAACTCCTGTTCATATTGATCTTTGCTTTTGCATTCCAGGGGGCATTCTCACAGAAAGACCCGGAAGCAAAAAAGATACTTGACAGAATCTCTGTCCAGTCCCGTGCCGACTACCCGATCCGTGTATCCTTCGAATACATCTATGAAGACCTGATGAATAAACAAACAAGCACCGAGAGCGGAACCCTCATCCTGGAGGGAAAGAAATTCAGGCTTTCCATCGGCGAATCTATTATATACTGCGACGGAATTACCCTCTGGAACCACCTGGGTTCAGCCAACGAGGTTTACTTAAGCGATGCGGAGGAGGTTGGCGGGGACGATGAGTTTTTTATCTCCAATCCCTCCGATCTTTTCACTTTTTACCAGGAGGGATTTAAATACCGCCTGGCAGGAGAGATCGAATATAAGGGCCGGACCTATGCTGAAATAGATATCTTCCCGGAAGACCTTGACAAAAATTACCATACCGTCAAACTCCTGATCCACAAAAAGGATCATCGCCTCTATTCAGCGGAGGCATTCGGCAAGCATGGCGCCAATCATACCATTATCCTTACGGATTACCGGAGAAAGGTCGAAACGGACGACAGGACCTTTATTTTCGACCCGGAAGAACATCCCGGGGTGGAAGTGGTTGACACACGGTTATGAGTCCCCCTATTCCGGGTACTCTATCCTCACATGGTAAATATTCAGAAGTTTCTTAAGAAAAATCTCCTTGATCCTGTGGATGTCACGGAAGGTGATGTCTGCATTGTCGAATTGTCCCTCCCTTATCTGATAGTTCAGGATCTGCTCCACCAGTTTATTCAGGCTTTCCTCATCCCTGACCTTAAGGCTCCGGGAGGAGGCCTCAACGGAATCAGCCATCATCAGCACAGCGGTTTCCCGCGAATGTGGTTTGGGTCCGGTGTACGAAAACTTCTCCATCATGGTCTCATCATCGGGATACTCCTTCAGTGAGGATTTGTAGAAGTATTGCACAACAGTGGTACCGTGATGCGTGGTTATAAAGTCAACGATGGCTTCCGGCAGGCGGTGCTTCCGGGCAATCTCCACACCTTTTGAAACATGATCGATGATGATCCTGGCACTCTCTTCAAACGTAAGATCATCATGAGGGTTATAATCGGTGGTCTGGTTCTCCACAAAATACAGGGGATTACTTATCTTGCCTATATCGTGGTAAAGTGCACCTGTCCGTATCAGCCTGGGATTACCACCGATCCGGAAAATGGCCTCTTCGGCAAGGTTGGCCACCTGCAGGCTGTGCTGAAAGGTTCCGGGTGCCTTTTCCGCCAGTTCACGGAGAAGGGGCTGGTTGGTATCGGAAAGTTCGATCAGGGTGGAATCGGAAAGAAATTTAAAGCCTTTTTCAAATATGAATATAAGGGGATAAGAGGTCAGGATCAGCAGGCCGTTCCCGGCAAACCATAGCAAGGTCTTGAATTGTATGGAACTCAGGTTCCCCTCCTGTATCATGGAAAAGGCAGAATATACGATGGAATAGGCCGCAATGATCAGGACGGCCGTAAGGAAAAGGATGCCCCTCCGGTAGGAGTTCGTCATGCTGAAAATGGCCACGATGCCCGCGATCAGGTTCAGAAAGATGAATTCAAAGCTGTTCGGCGCCCAGAAACCGACAATCAGCACAACGATAATATGGATGAACAGGGCCAGCCGGGAATCGAAAAAGGTTCGTATCATGATGGGAACCAGGGCAAAGGGAAGGAAATACAGGCTCAGGACATCATAACGTAGGGTAAAGCTTGAGACCACCACCAGGATAAGGATCAGCAGAAGGATAAAGGAAGTTTCCCGGGTAGACTGAAGGATCTTCTTTTTAAAATTATACAGGAACAGGTAAAGGATGCTCATCAATATGATAACCAGTAAAAACTTTCCCAGAAATATAAAATTGAACCGGCCATGAAGTCCCAGGTTTTTCTCATATTCCTTCCGAATCGATTCCAGCACCCTGTATTTCTCGCTGGTGACCAGCTCCCCCCTGGAGATGATCCGCTGGCCGGACTGTACCATGCCCTTGGTCAGTGATAGCCGGTTGATAAGCTCTTCCTTTACACTTGTCGATGTTTCTACGTCATAATAAAGGTTAGGAACAAGGAATTCATTGATGTTCAGGGACCTGAAGAATTCAATGTCCGGTTCCCTGTAAAGGCTGTCGGTATAGGTCTTCAGCCGGCCCAGTACGTATTCATAAGCCGTTTTCTGGGTAAATACCTCGTTGTAATCCCTCTCTTCTGCCACCTGGTTTTCGAGTATAACAATGGTAAGATCTTTATTATCTACTCTTTGCAGAACATCCTCATTGCTAATGATACCCTTGGAATAGACAAATTGTATGATATCCCTGCCCGGCTCACGGTAGCTCGATTTTTCCTCTTCGGAGAACATGTACAATTCCCATTGTTTCTCAAAAACCTTATCCAGGCGGTCGAGTTGCTGCAAGGCAATCTCCGGATCCATGACGAAGTAGGGTTTGAATTCCCTCAGAATACTGTCACGCTCTGTGGTCACCTCTTCCTCGAATTTATAAATCGGGAAATCGAATGTAGCGATCAGTTCATCATGCATCCAGGGCGCTCCCTTCTGGAACTCAAAACGGAACCTTCCTTCTCCCGGGAAAAGCAAAAGGATAATAAGGGTGGTCAGGGCAAACAGGAAAATAATGTAGATCTCCTTGAGATTCCGCTTCAGGAAGGAATAAAGTCTCTTCATCTGCTTGAGAATTTTGACAAAATTAACAAAACTCAAGAATTGATTCGTATCCAATAAGCTCTATCTTTAAAGTTTGATAAATAAAGGAATGAACTACGGCATTGTCAAAACCCCCTGCATGGCGGTAAGAAAAGAAGCTTCCGGGAGAAGCGAGATGAGTTCACAACTGCTCTTCGGTGAAATCTTCGAGGTTCTGGAAGACTCATCCCAATGGCTTTTCGTGAAGAATGAATACGATGGCTACGAAGGCTGGATCAGCCGGACCGGAACGGGTTTACTAAACCCGGACAACCTGCAACGGTACAGGAGTTTTACAAATTGCATTCAGCAACTCTCCTTTCTCAGCCTGCAGAGGTCCGCAGGGGAAGAACGCATGCTGGTACCCGCAGGATCCGTCCTGTATTTCGAAAAAAAACTTCCGCTTAAAGTGCATTGCGGAGATACCTACCGGATTGAAAAACCTTGCCGGGAGAGCGAAGGGGATCTTTCCGTCAGGATACTAAAAACCGGAAGGCAATTCCTGAACGTACCCTACCTCTGGGGAGGGAAAAGCACTTACGGAACGGATTGCTCAGGATTGGTTCAAACCATCATGAAGATCCTTGGGATTCCCCTCAGCAGGGATACATCTGTTCAGGTGACACAGGGTCTGGCCTTGAACATGCTGCCGGAAGCCCGGTGCGGTGACCTGGTATTCTTTGACAATGAAGAGGGGGAGATCGTGCATGTGGGACTCCTGATGGAGCCCGGCAAGGTGCTGCATGCCTCGGGACATGTAAGGATCGATCCGATCGACCACCAGGGGATCTATGACAGGGAACAGAGTCGTTACACACATAAACTTCGGGTAATTAAAAGAGTCACAGAAAACATATTGCCATAATTATAATCAACTTTATATCTTTGCACGATGGAAAAATATAACCTGAATCATCTCCGGGTACTGGAGGCTGAATCGATTTACGTGATCAGGGAGGTTGCCGCTCAGTTTGAAAAACCGGTGCTGCTCTTCTCGGGCGGAAAGGATTCAATTGTGATGTTCTACCTGGCCAGGAAAGCATTCTGGCCCGCGAAAGTCCCTTTCCCCCTCATGCATATAGATACCGGTCATAATTTCCCTGAAACGCTGGAGTTCCGGGACAAGCTTATGGAAAAGACCGGTGCGAAATGCATTGTAGCACGGGTTCAGGATACCATTGACCAGGGTAAGGTAGTAGAAGAAACAGGCATCAATGCCAGCCGCAACGTTTTGCAGACCGTGACACTCCTGGATGCGATTGAAGCACATAAGTTCGATACTGCCCTTGGAGGAGGCCGAAGAGATGAAGAAAAAGCCCGGGCCAAGGAACGCTTTTTCTCCCACCGGGATGAGTTCGGGCAGTGGGACCCGAAGAACCAGCGGCCGGAACTCTGGAACCTTTTCAACGGGAAGAAAAAGATGGGTGAGCACTTCCGCGTTTTTCCGCTCAGTAACTGGACAGAAATGGATATCTGGCAGTATATCTACATGGAAGACGTAGAGATACCCAAACTGTATTTCACCCATAAGCGAAAAGTTTTTTTCCGTGACGGAGTATGGCTGGCCGATGCGCCCTTCATGGTAAAAAAAGATACGGAAGAAGTGCTTGAGAAGGATGTACGCTGCCGCACGATCGGTGATATTACCTGTACGGGAGTGACCCTTTCCAAGGCCAATACTCTCGAGGAAATCATCCAGGAAACTGCGGCCACAAGGGTGACGGAGCGGGGAGGAAGATACGATGACAAACGCTCGGAGGCTGCTATGGAAGACCGCAAAAAAGAAGGTTATTTTTAGCGATACAGGATGACAGTAAACATCAATATAAATAATGACAGAGACAAAGGATTTTCAAAAGGGTTACCTGAACATGGAATTGCTGCGGTTTACGACGGCAGGCAGCGTGGATGACGGCAAAAGTACCCTTATCGGCCGCCTTCTTTACGACAGCAAGGCCATTTTCGAGGACCAGATGGAGGCCATTAAGAGGGCCAGCGAGCAGAAGGGTGACGAGCATGTCAACCTGGCCCTCCTGACCGATGGCTTGCGTGCAGAGCGCGAGCAGGGGATCACCATTGACGTGGCTTACCGGTATTTTGCAACCCCGAAACGCAAGTTCATCATCGCGGATACCCCGGGTCATGTACAGTATACCCGCAACATGGTAACAGGAGCCTCCACCGCGAACGTGGCCATTATCCTGGTGGATGCACGCCAGGGAGTGCTGGAGCAAACCATCAGGCATGCTTACATCGCATCTCTCCTGCGCATACCCCATCTCATTGTCTGCGTCAATAAAATGGACCTGGTCAATTATAAGGAGGATGTTTTTATCAAGATCCAGGAGCGCTTCAAGGAACTGTCCGTTAAACTGGATGTCCAGGACCTCCGTTTTATCCCCATTTCTGCCCTGAAAGGAGACAATGTTGTCGAGCGTTCCGGGAACATGGACTGGTACGATGGTCCCACCTTCCTGTACCTCCTGGAAAACATTCACATCAGCAGCGACTATAATTATGTTGACGGGCGTTTCCCGGTGCAGTACGTGATCCGCCCCCAGGCAGACAAATATCACGATTACCGGGGGTATGCCGGCAGGATTGCAAGCGGGACCTTCCAGCCCGGAGACAGGGTTGCAGTGCTTCCCTCAGGATTTACTTCGTGCATAAAATCGGTTGATACCATGAAGGAAAGCCTGGATATGGCATTCGCTCCGCAATCCGTTGTGATCACCCTGGAAGATGATATCGATATCAGCCGGGGAGATATGATCGTCAAGGAAAACAAGATGCCCGAAGTCGGACAGGACATCGAAATGATGGTCGGCTGGCTCAGCGAGACCCCCATGGTCATGAACGGGAAATACGCCATAAAACACACCACAAACGATGCCCGGTGCATCATCAGGGAAATGCCCTTCAAGATCAACATCAATACCCTGGATAAGAACTATGATGACAAGGGTATGGTTCTGAACGAGATCGGGAAGATCAAGATCCGCACGACCAAACCCCTGTATTATGACTCCTACAGGCGGAACCGGATAACGGGGTCGGTGATCCTCATAGATGAATCCACAAACAATACGGTTGGAGCGGGGATGATTGTCTGACACGCACTGGCTGCTCATAAAAAAAGAAGCTGCCCCATTTGAGACAGCCTCTTCTTTTTATACCTCTATGACTTGATTACTTTTTCAGAGTATACTTTGGTGATCCTCCAAAACAACCAATAGAAACACACCACTGTGAAACTGTGAACTCAAGTTGCAGTGCACACGTGTTTACAACACCCAGGGTGCTGCCAAGGAACAGGGATCCGTAAAAGGCCGGATAACCGATCTGGGTTATGTCCTCCAGTATCATCTGTTCTTCAGCTGTTACATTAAGATTTTTGAGGTTGATCTGAAATTGTGACTCCGTAAGACCCATGCCACCAAAAATACCCATGATAGTAAGATTTATGATACTACCTTCCGTTGTCCCTTCAATCACTTCCACGGTGTAGTTATACACATCACCACCTCCCCAGTCTTCAACACAACTGAGTGTTCCAAGATAATCAGAGAGGTTGAAAGCACAGGGTACCGGGATGTTTATATCCGGTAGTGCGATTCCCTCAACTGCAGCAAGGGACTGTACAAGTCCGGAACCAATCATTAACACTCCCTGTTGGTCACCGATCTTCTCATACATTT
>JAUVKJ010000118.1 GCA_030592145.1 Bacteroides sp. | reverse complement strand
ATATGGGATGGGACAAAGCACGTGAGACCATACATGCCAAGCAGCTTGAAATGGGTATCCTTCCCCCCGGAACAAAACTGACCGAAAGAACTACAGAGATTCCTGCCTGGGATGACCTGGAACCGGGTGAACGTAAGTTGTATGCCCGGCAGATGGAAGTATTTGCCGCTATGCTTGATCATGTTGACGACCAGATCGGCAGGATCGTAGATAAGCTTGAAGAGATCGGGCAGCTTGACAATACCCTCATTTTTGTAACTTCTGATAACGGATCTTCCGGAGAAGGCGGCCTTACGGGTAGCTTTAATGAAACCTACGTATTGAACGGACTGCAGACACCTTTTGAGTCTAATATGGATCATTACGATGAATGGGGCGGACCGAATACCTATCCACATTTCCATGCAGGCTGGGCACTGGCAGGGAACACACCCTTCCAGTATTTCAAGCAGATCGTTCACCGCGGTGGAATACAGGATGCCCTTGTAATTTCCTGGCCTGCAGGCATTAAGGCTAAAGGAGAGATACGTGATCAATACCATCACATCACGGATATCGGGGCAACCATGATGGATGTTACCAATACTCCCTTTCTCGAAGTCCTGGATGGCGAAGAACAAATGTCACTGGATGGTAAAAGTATGGCATACTCCTTTGATAATGCCGATGCAGCTACCAATCACCCGGAGCAGTATTACGAACTGTTTGGCAACCGGGCCATCTATCAGGATGGTTGGAAGGCGGTCACCATCCATGCAAACCGCATGCCCTGGGAACTTAACAAAGTATTGCCATTTGAGGATGATGTCTGGGAATTATACAATATCAATGAAGACTTCTCTGAAGCAAATAACCTGGCAGACGAGTACCCGGAAAAACTGGAAGAACTCAAAGTCCGTTTTGAAGAGCTGGCCTGGGAAAACAATGTATTCCCACTTTATGATGATATGGTAATGCGTATTTCCAAACAGCAGGATAACTTATTTGGAGACAGGAAGGAATTCGTTTATTATTATCCCGGAGCGGCCAGGATCGCTGAGAAGGCTTCAGCTCCTGTAAAAGGCAAGTCTCACACAATCGAATTTACACTTGACCTTACAGGCAAGGAAGAAGGTGTGGTTGTTGCCTGTGGTGGATTTACAGGGGGGTATACCATGTTCATCAAGGATAACAGGGCCTATTATGACTATAATTATTACAATGGACTGTATTACAGCCTTGAATCCCCCAAACTGGGTACAGGAGAGGTAAATATTAAATTTGATTTTGTTGAAAAGGGAAGCCCGATCCGTGGCATTCCCGGTGGTGTAGGCAGCCTATTAATAAATGGCGAAAAGGTGGACGAGACGATAATGGAGGAAATGCACATATCCACATTTTCTCTTTCGGAAACCTTTGACGTGGGAATAGATGCCGGTACACCTGTCAGTAATAAGTATCGTGTCACGAACCACTATCCTTACACAGGGAAACTGGATAAGGTTATTGTCAGGATAACTGAATA
This sequence comes from Bacteroides sp., assembly GCA_030592145.1. Lineage (GTDB taxonomy): Bacteria > Bacteroidota > Bacteroidia > Bacteroidales > SM23-62 > SM23-62. Next base: position 4,521 of record JAUVKJ010000118.1, on the reverse strand, counting down.
ACCTGGCTTGAATAATATAGTTTGGATTAAATGCCAGCGGGAGGATCATCCTGCTGGCATTTTACATTACGGAACCATACAGAATGCCCGTGATCATGGAAGGCGAAAGACATTACCTTTATCAACATCCATTATAAATTTAATTATTCCCTCGAAATATATTTCCTGGTCATCATACATGGCCGAGTGGCTGCCATTGGGGCAATATAAGTATCTGCCCTGCTGAAACTGTGAAGCCATCCACTTCATATGTTCCGGATCCATGGTGTCATACTCAGCTCCAATGCTTAAAACAGGTATTGCTATTTCAGTTAAATCAGACTTTCTATCCCAATCCTTTAGTATGACATCTCCTACTACCCCAAGTTCACTCGGACCTTGCATAGCCATATAAATTTCAGGATTGGAGTGTTTGAATGAACGATTCAGGGGGTCTGGCCATTTCTCTAATGGTAAGCGGCAAAAATGACTGGAATAATAGTGAGTGAGCAATAATTCCATATACCTCGGATTTTCAAAATCTTTATTTGCTTCCAAAGACCGTATCTCAGTCAATACAGCAGGATCAAGTTGTGGCGCTAATACCTCATTAGCATATTGGTTATATTCGGGAATTGAAGACATCATATTGGAAATTATTAAACCTTTCAGGTTCTCTTGATATTTCAAAGCATATTCCATGGCCAGAATCCCTCCCCAGGACTGGCCAAGTAAATAGAAATTGCTATTGTCTAAATTCAGTGCCTGACGCACCTGCTCAACTTCTTCAACAAAGCGCTGAATACTCAAAAGGCTGCTTTCAGATGGCTGATCACTATAATATGATCCGAGTTGATCATAGTAATAATATTCAATCCCTTCTTTAGGGAAATAACTATCAAAGCATTCGAAATATTCATGGGTAAATCCGGGGCCGCCATGAAGTAGCAGTACTTTAATGCTTGGATTATTCCCAATCCTTTTTGTCCAGACTTTAAAATCCCCACTATTTGTTGATATATCAATCATTTTAACGCCACCGCTTACTATATCATCACGACCGGTATTATCAAAATAATCAGCTAAGGTGGTGACACCAGTAAGCTTAGTATCAGATGTATTTGTGCAGTTTTGAAATACGAATAAACTGATTAACAAGAAGTAACAAAGGTTTTTCATGGCTATATCATTTTCTTGTGAAGATACAATAAATCATGAATACATACCGGGATCAGATTAGAACAAGTGGTGGGCAGCTCATGTACACGTTTGCCGGCTATCGAAGCTGGTCCTTCATCCATCCGGGACGGTTTGTAGTGATACCGTCGATCCCTGAATCGATTAATTTCCTGGCCGTATCGGGGTCGTCGACCGTCCATGTGAACATCTTCATTCCCGCCCTGTGGACGGCATCGATATATTCTTTTTTTATTCCCTTATACCTGAAATTCAGACCGTCGAGGTTTGCTTTTTCCGCCTCATCGATCCATTTGTCCCCGTATCCTCCGGAAAGGGTGTATCGAAGATAATACACGGGAATGCCGGGAACCTGTTTTTTTACCCCGACACATACATCCCAGTCGAAACTGATCACAATAATCTGTGATATTTTGGGGGATGATTCCAGCAGGGGAACCAGGTAAGGTAGAATGGAAGTATCCGTTTTAACTTCGATAAATAGTGTTTTTCCTTCCGGGATTGTAGCGATCACTTCTTCAATGAAAGGTATTTTTTCTCCTTCGAGGTTGCGCAGAACGGATGACAGTGTCTCCTTGACAAGCATTTTCTTTCCGGAGGTTCTTTTGGTATCCTTGTCATGTATAACCATGATTTTGTGATCAAGGGAATAATGGATATCTACCTCCACGGCATCGGCATTTTGTTCCCATGCAAGATTTACGGCTGCAAGGGTGTTTTCAGGAGCATCATAGGAAGCACCCCGGTGGGCAATGATCATTGCAGATTGTGCCTGAGTTATCATAGGTAAGATGATTAGCAGAAGAAAAGGCATCGGTTTAACCCGAGAATATGATCGTGGGCGTTTCATTTGTTAACCGATATGTTCATTCTGGAGATTCATAGTCAACTATAAAGGATTAGTCTTTCAAAAAAGCATCATCGAAAGCCTGGGAGGAAGGCTTGAAGTCAAGGTCTCTGACAAATTCGCAGGCTTCCATGGCTCCGTGCTCGCGGTCCATACCAGGGTCCTCCCATTCGACGGAAAGGGGGCCCGTATAATTGATCCGGTTCAGGGCACGGATGATCTCTTCAAAGTCTATGTCACCACGGCCCGGACTGGCAAAATCCCAGAACCGCCTCCGGTCTCCGAAGGGGATGTATCCCCCGAAAACCCCTGCCTCTTTGGGAAGATCCGACCATTTTGCGTCCTTGATATGCACGTGGAAAATACGCTCGGAGAACCGGTAAATGAACTCTATATAGTCCACTCCCTGGTAACCCAGATGGCTGGGATCGTAATTGAAACCAAAGGCAGGATGATGGTTCACTGCCTCAAGGGCCCTTTCAGCCGTGGCTATGTCAAAGGCAATCTCAGTGGGATGAACTTCCAGGCCATACTTTATTCCCAGTTTTTTGAATTCATCCAGAATGGGGGTCCAGCGTTCGGCAAAATCTTCAAATCCACGGTCGATCATCTCAGCGGGAACAGGTGGGAAAGCATAGTGCATATGCCAGATGGAGCTACCTGTGAAGCCATTTACAACTGAAACACCAAGGCGTTTGGCTGCTCTTGCGGTATCGATCATTTCCTGAGCGGCTCTCTGCCTGACACCCTCGGGATCACCGTCTCCCCAGACAGATTCCGGAAGGATGGATTTATGGCGTTCGTCGATCGGGTCGCAAACCGCCTGGCCGACAAGGTGGTTGGAAATGGCATGGAGCTCCAGGCCATGCTTTTCAAGCAACTCCCTTTTTCCTTTGCAATAGGTCTCATCGGCCTTATTCACTTCGAAATGATCGCCCCAGCAGGCCAGTTCAAGGCCGTCATATCCGAAAGAGCTTGCTTTTTTGCACATGGTTTCCAGCGGAAGGTCAGCCCACTGTCCGGTAAATAAGGTTACGGGTCTTGCCATGATTGAGGATATTTAATCAGAAATTGGTTCAGGCCTGCCCCAGACTGCCCCGACGTTGGTCGGGGGCTTGCCCTGGGGATACCATTTATTCCAAAAATTTGGTCCATTTATTCTCGCTTTCTGCTGAGGCAATCACAGAGTCTATGAATTGCATTCCCCTGAGTCCGTCGTAAACCGTCGGAAAATCAAGGGCCTCGGCAGGTGGTTCTTTGCCTTCAAGCCTGTGCTGAATGCATGTCGCAACATTGCGGTAAATATTCCCAAAGGCTTCGATCAGTCCCTCGGGATGCCCTGCCGGGAAACGTGTATTGTATTTGGCCAGGTCTGAACACCAGGGATTGCCCGGGCGGATGTGTTCAATGGGTTTGTCAAGCCATTTTACGATAAGGGTATTGGGTTCCACCTGTATCCATTCCAGTCCCCCTTTCTCCCCATACACCCTGATCTTCAAACCATTTTCTTCGCCGGCCGAGATCTGGCTGGCATATATGATCCCTCTTGCAGCATTGTCAAAGCGAACCAGTACATTGCCATCATCGTCAAGCTTTCTTCCCTCCACCATGATACTGATATCCGCACAGACTTGGGTTACTTTCAGGCCGGTGATATATTCGCACAGGTTCAGTGCATGGGTTCCGATGTCTCCCATGCAATTTGATTTTCCTGACATGGCCGGGTCTAATCTCCAGGAAGCCTGCATATGGCCCGTGTTCTCAAGCGGGGTTGAAAGCCAGCCCTGGGGGTATTCCGAAACCACTTTCCTGATCTTGCCAAGTCTGCCTGAACGTATTATTTCCTTTGCTTCCTTGACCATAGGATAGCCCGTATAAGCATGGGTTACGGCGAAAACCAAACCTGTTTCTTCAACAAGCCTGACCAGTTTTCTGGCATCTTCCGTGTTATTTGTAAGTGGCTTATCACTTACTACATGAAAGCCATTTTCCAGGGCAAGCCTTGCGGGTTCGAAATGGACATGATTGGGTGTTGTAATGGAGAGGAAATCCATGCGCCGGCCTTCCGGAAGGTCCTTCTCTTTGGATATCATTTCCTGAAAAGTATCATATGCGCGTGAAGGATCCAGATAATACTCTTTCCCCTGTAATTTGGAATTGGCCGGATCAACATCGAATGCTCCACAAACCAGTTCTATCTGGCTGTCGAGCTGAGCAGATTTCGTATGGATTTTACCGATAAAGGAACCCGGGCCACCGCCCACCATTCCCATGTTAATTTTTCTTGCTGGCATGATCGATTTTTGGTTTTCTTAAAGATAAGGAATTCTTCGAGCCGGGCATAAAAAACCTGCCTTTGTCATTCCTGGTAAAACAGGATGGTGATGTAATCCACTACGTTTGAAGAGGGACTGGTTTTCCCGGAGTTTCCGCGGGCGAGGATGGAGGTATGCGGCCGGGAACAAACAAGGCGGGAATATTCCAACAGGGTCATGATC
>JAUVKJ010000062.1 GCA_030592145.1 Bacteroides sp. | reverse complement strand
TGAACTGTACAGGGGAAAAGGCCTGTATAATAATCTGGTCCGTCTGAGCAATGCGGGATTGAGGGGTACAGGTGATTTTACCTACCTGACTTCAAGGTCACGGGCGCAAGACATTATTTTTCACCCGGATTCCCTGATGTGTAATGCCAGTGAATTTGATATTCAGCAACAGGTCTCAGGAGTACAATACCCAATGGTACGATCAGCCATGAATGACATGCTGTGGCACCCTTACCGGGATACCATGCTGATCAACGAAGGAGATGGGCCCTATACCATACTGAATGATTCAACGATGCTGAGCGGGTCTCTTGTGCTGACTCCCGCGGGACTGTCAGGGGAAGGAAAAATGGAGCTTACCAATTCTGTTTTGCAGTCAGACCATTATACCTACACCGCTTATGTTTTCGACTCGGATACAGCGGATTTCCGCCTTAAATCCGTTAATACGGACGGGTTTACACTGATCACCGACAATATGAGGGCACATGTTGATTTTGAAGACCGTTCGGGTATCTTTCAAACCAACGAGGACTTCTCCCTTGTCGAGTTCCCCGAGAATAAGTATGTAAGCCGCCTGGATTTTTTCAGGTGGGATATGGATGAAGCGGTACTGGCAATGGGGTCCGCATCTGCAACAGATAGCGTGCCGGAGATCATCACGAGGGCCGACGGCGAAGATATCATGGTCGGGCCAAGGTATATTTCCGTGGATCCATACCAGGATTCCCTGAGCTTTGTTTCAAACAGGGCCGTATACGATTACAGCAGGAATATCATTCTCGGCTCACATGTAACTTTCCTCAGGGTTGCCGATGCCTATATATATCCGGCCGACGGTGAAGTAGTCATCGATCCGAAGGGTGAAATGATGGAATTCAACGGTGCCAACATCATTGTAAACCGTAAGGCCCGCCTGCATGAGTTGTATGAAGCGAACGTTAAAGTCCTCGGAAAAAACAATTACACCGGATCTGCAAATTATGATTTTATTGATGAGACCGGGGAGCCACAGCAGATACGTTTTCACGAGATCACCATTGATGATTCCATAAACACCATGGCTGAAGGGATAATCGGGAAAGACAGGGATTTTACCCTCAGTCCGCAATACGGTTACCAGGGCAGGGTGGAACTGTATGCCCGAAATTCTTTCCTGACCTTTAACGGGGGTGTTAAGATATTCCATGACTGCAAAAACAACCAGTACAATTACCTGAAGTTCAGGACTGAGATCGATCCTGAGGACATCTATATCCCGGTTCCGGAGCAAGCCCTGGATATCAATATGAATTACATTTATTCCGGGACCTATATTTCCGTTGATTCCGCACATATCTACTCTGCCTTCAACGGCCGGAAAAAACTTCCCAGAGACAGGCCAATTGTAACTGCAAACGGATTCCTGCGTTATGACAGGGAAACGGCAGAGTACCGGATCGCAAACCGGGAAAAGCTGGACCATCCCGAAGGCCCTGGAAATTACCTGAGTCTTTCGACCAGCGATTGCCTGGAATATGGGGAAGGGAAAATCAGGACAGGGATTATCCTCGGACAGGTCCGGACTTCCTCTGTTGGTAATGTTGTCCATAACATAGAAACCGAAGAAACCGAGCTGAACATCTCCCTTGCCCTGGATTTTCATATGTCTGATGAGGCTTTCCAGGTCATGGCAAACAAGATAGACAGTTTCCCGGACCTCGAAGCCGTTGACCTGACCGATCCGGCGTATATGAAAATGATGTCGGAACTTGTTGGAAGGGAGAGAGCTGAAGTTTTGCAGGCTGAACTCGGGCTGTTTGGAGAATACCAGTCATCATTGCCGGAAATGAACAAATCGCTGTTTTTCACGAACGTTAAACTAATATGGAACCATGATACCCAGTCCTATCGTTCGAAGGGCAAGATATCCCTGGGAAGCATTAACGGAAACCAGGTCAATAAGAAAGTAGAGGGAATTATTGAGATGCAGAAGAAACGAAGCGGTGATCTTCTTGATGTATACATTGAGCTGGATAGAAGGAACTGGTACTATTTCGGATATACCAGAGGGGTTATGCATTGCCTTTCAAGCAACCGGGAATTCAACTACACCATCCGTGATCTGAAGACAAAACAGCGCAAAATGAAAACTCCGAAGAACCAGGTTCCCTTTATCTTCATTGTTGCAACGGCAAGGAAAAAAGCCATGTTTCTGCGCAGGTTCCAGGAAGTGGAGCCTCCCGTTGAAGAATAACCTGAAGCATGCCAGTCTTCTTTACAGAACAAATAGATGGTCAGTATGCCATCCTGCATGAGGATGAATCCCGGCATTTGATCAGGATTCTCAGGCTGAAGCAGGGTGATCCCGTTGACCTGGTAGATGGCAGGGGGAATCTCTATAAAGGGATTATTTCTGTCCCGAACCCCCAAAACACCAGGATCCGGATTTTGGAGACCATAAAGGATCACCTTGCACGTAAATATTACCTTCACATTGCTATTGCCCCGACAAAAAGTGCCGAACGGTTCGAATGGTTTCTTGAAAAAGCCACCGAAATCGGTGTTGATGAGATTACACCTATCCTCTGCGAACGTTCAGAACGCAAGCATGTCCGACAAGAACGCTCCGGGAAGATCCTGCTGGCCGCCATGAAGCAATCGGGACGGGCATACCTGCCAAAACTCAATCCCTTTGTCCCCTTGCACGGGTTCCTTCAGCAAGCCCGGGCGGATAAAAAATTAATTGCTCATTGCCGGACTAACCCGGATGATTTCCCGGGGGGATCCGCTGCCCCTAATCTGTCATGGCTGGTATTGATCGGACCGGAAGGAGATTTTACTCCGGAAGAAGTAGCTATGGCCACTGCCCGGAATTACAGGGAGATCAGTTTGGGAGAGGCTGTTTACCGGACCGAGACAGCCGGCATCGTTGCCTGCCAGCTTATAAGCTATATTAACCAGTAAATAAAAAAAGCCCTTCCCTGTTTACCGGGAGGGCTTTTTTTTCAACATAGTTCGGTTTTTCTTAATCCGTACTGGCTGCCTGAAGGATTTTATCGACCAATGCCGGCTTTACTTCCAGTTTTGTCCGATCGATTACCTCAAAAAATTTTCCTAAGTACTTTTGCTCCAGTTCAAGGATTTCTTCGAGATTGATCAGCTCATCGCTCTTGTCCTCCAGATTCTCCAGTACGTAAACGAGGGTAGAAACATTCACCATAGGCAGTTATAATAAATTAATTATATACCTAACGCCGGGAGAATGTTTTTATTGTATATCTGATCAACTCTTTGTCAGGCTCAGATTTTTTTGCTCAATCAGTTTCCTGAGGTTGATCAGGGCATACCGCATCCTGCCCAAGGCTGTATTGATGCTGACATCGGTCTGCTCGGCAATTTCCTTGAAGCTCAGTTCACCATAATGCCGAAGCAGGATCACCTGTTTCTGATCTTCCGGCAATTCTTCAATTAACAGCCTTACCTCATGCACGATCTGGTTTTCTACGAGGATGTCCTCAATCGTGCCATCAGAAAGTTTTTTGGAATTGAATATATCAGCTTCATAATCCTCATTCGAATACGTGCTGATCTGCTTTTCCTTCCTGAAGTGGTCGATGGTCAGATTATGGGAGATCCGTATCACCCACGATACGAACTTACCGTTGTCTTTATATTTCCCCTCCTTCAGGGAGCGAATAACCTTAATAAAAGTATCCTGGAAAATATCTTCAGCGAGTTGCTGGTTTTTTACAATGAGAATAATGTAGGTAAATACTTTATTCTTGTGCCGGTTGATCAGAACTTCAATACTCTGACGATCTCCCTGGATAAACCTCTTAACCAGTTCCTGATCTGAAAGATTATGTGCCTTCAAAACTACCTCCTATTTTGGTTCAATCAGGGTAGATTTTAAGCTATAGGCAGTCCTCCGGTTTTTGGTTAGTTATTGAAAATGAGTTTGATTGTGCAAATAAAGAAAAATAATTGTTATTACAAAAAATATTACTTTTGAAATCAGTTAAAAGTTGTTAAATAACTTTTTCTCAGGTCGCAATTTTCATGCCAGATACCTCCGGAAAACAAGGAAAATACATTGAGATTAAGGGTGCCCGGGTTCATAACCTTAAAAATATAAGCCTCCGCATCCCGCGAAATAAATTCATTGTCATCACTGGTTTGTCAGGGTCGGGGAAATCTTCCCTCGCCTTTGACACCCTGTATGCGGAGGGACAACGCCGTTATGTTGAGAGCCTGTCTTCTTACGCCAGGCAGTTTCTCGGGAGGATTGACAAGCCGGATGTGGATATGATATCGGGCATTCCCCCGGCCATTGCCATTGAACAGAAAGTAAATACCCGGAATCCCAGGTCAACAGTCGGCACATCTACTGAAATATATGATTACCTGAAGTTGCTGTATGCACGGATAGGAAAAACCTATTCACCGGTAAGCGGAAAGCGTGTGAAAAAGCATTCGGTGACGGATGTGGTGAATTTTATTCGGGATATGGGAAGTGATGAGGCAGCCCTGATTCTCTCACCTTTTCATTTTGCGGAGGGAAGGGACGTAAAGGAGCAGCTCGATCTCCTCTTAAAACAGGGAATTACCAGGATCCAGGCCGGTGAGGGATTTGTCAGGATTGAGGATTTGCTCAAGGGGGAATCATTGCCTGCGGCAGGAAGCCAGATCCTCATTGTGGTTGACCGCATCAGGATCCGGCTGGATGAAGATTCCCTGAGCAGGTATGCAGATTCTGTACAGACGGCATTCAGCCTTGGGAAGGGGGAATGCCATATCTCTATCCACCTGGAAGGGAACGATACAGTATACATTTTCTCTAACTCCTATGAAGCTGACGGGCTACGGTTTGAAGAGCCGGATGTACATATGTTCAGTTTTAACAATCCCCTGGGGGCCTGTCCCTTATGCGAAGGTTACGGGAAAGTTATCGGTATCGATGAAGACCTGGTCATACCCAATAAAAGCCTTTCGGTTTACGATGACGCCATCGTCTGCTGGAAGGGGGAGAAGATGAGCAGGTGGAAGGAAAGGCTGATCCTTAAGGCCTCAAACTTTGATTTCCCGGTTCATAAGCCCTATTACCAGCTTGATCCCGAAAAAAAGCGCCTGCTCTGGACAGGGAACCGGTATTTCAGGGGACTGGATGCCTTCTTCAGGTATCTTGAGAAAAAAAAGTACAAGATCCAGTACAGGGTCATGCTGTCCCGGTACAGGGGGAAGACTATATGTCCCGAATGCCGGGGAACCCGATTGAAAAAGGAGGCCTCTTATGTAAAAGTGAATGATTCTACCATACAGGATCTGGTGTTGATGCCGGCAAGCGAATTGCTCACATTCTTCAATGATCTTAAGCTGACAAAACATGAATCAGAGGTAGCCGAAAGGATACTCAGTGAGATACACAACCGGGTTGGATACCTTGTTGACGTGGGACTCGGATACCTTACCCTGAACCGCTTGTCTTCTACACTGTCAGGAGGAGAGTCACAACGGATCAACCTGGCCACATCGCTTGGGAGCAGCCTGGTCGGTTCACTGTATATCCTGGACGAACCAAGCATCGGACTGCACCCGAGAGACACATACCTGCTGATCGGGGTGCTGAAAAATCTTAAAAAACTGGGCAATACGGTTCTTGTAGTGGAGCACGATGAAGATATTATCAGGGCGGCAGACCAGATCATTGACATGGGCCCGTTGGCAGGACGTCTCGGGGGTGAGGTGGTCTACCAGGGATCCGCACAAAAGCTTGATCCCTCAGCCGATAGCCTTACTGCAAAGTATCTGCTGGGCAGGGAAAGGATTGAGATTGCCGAAAAGCGCCGCAAATGGAATAATTATATTGAATTGCTCGGGGCCAGGCAAAATAACCTGAAAGGGATCAATGTCCGCTTTCCCCTGAACATCATGACGGTTGTAACCGGGGTAAGCGGCTCAGGAAAATCTTCCCTTGTCAGGGACATCCTGTACATGGCCATGTTGAGGAAATTCGGGGGACATGGAGAAAAACCCGGAGACCATGATCTTTTACAGGGAGATCTCCGGATGCTGGAAGGGATTGAGCTTGTAGACCAGAATCCCATCGGGAGATCATCCCGCTCCAACCCGGTTACCTACCTGAAAGCATACGATGAGATCCGAAGGTTGTATTCTGAACAGCAGGCTTCCGTGATACAGGGATTCAAAGCTTCCCATTTTTCCTTCAATATCGATGGGGGAAGGTGCGAAGAATGCCAGGGGGAAGGGGTGATCAAAGTTGAAATGCAATTTATGGCAGATGTTTACCTGATATGTGACAGCTGTCATGGTCAACGATTTAAGGATGACATACTGGAAGTCAGTTACCGGGATAAAAACATTTATGAAGTGCTGGAATGCACCATAAATGAGGCTATCGAGTTTTTCGGACAGGAAGGGGGAGGTTCGGTTGAAAAAAGGATCATCGCGCGCCTGAAGCCCCTAGCTGATGTGGGATTGGGATATGTAAAGCTGGGACAGTCTTCAAGTACACTGAGCGGAGGCGAAAGCCAGCGGGTCAAACTGGCCTCATTCCTTTCCAGGGAAGGCAGCGGAAAACACCTGTTGTTCCTGTTTGATGAACCTACTACAGGACTCCATTTTCATGATATCCGGAAGCTTCTGGACGCGTTTCAGGAATTGATCGCCAAAGGCCACAGCCTGATCATCATCGAACATAATCTGGAGATCATTAAGTCTGCCGACTGGATCATAGATCTGGGTCCCGGGGGAGGAGAAGACGGAGGCGGCCTTGTTTTTGCCGGAACCCCCGAAGACCTTATAAAACAGGAAAACTCCTACACCGGCCAATACCTCAAACCCAAACTTCTGTAAATCCACATCCAGAATTTGCTTACTTAAGGGATTGTTAAACCGTCGTTGCTTTTTGCCTGCCGGCAAAAAATAGACTCCTTGTTTAACAATCCCATCAGTTATAACGCAAATCTTGTATGGATAATAACCCGGCTATGAAATATTGTCGATGCTACTGGAGGGATCACCCATTACGGTGTTGACATCATAAAATCTTTAGAATTTAATAGTATTACAAAACTACCTTTACTTAGAACAAGTATAAATTAGCCTTCATTCGTCAAAAATTTTGTTTTTGACCGGCTACCTTTTAGGCTTTTTCTGACTAACAGATATACCCCTAAACCTAAATATCATGAATGAAGATGTTGTGGATTTCAAATTATCCTCCCGAGAAAAACAAGTTTTGCAGTTGGTTGCCAAAGGACTTGTCTGTAAACAAATCGCGAACCTCCTCTGTATTTGTGATACCACTATCATTACATACAAAAACAGGTTAAAAGAGAAATTAGAGGTGCAAAACTGCTACGAGCTTATCTATAAAACAACAAAACTGGGAATTATTTGATTTTGTCCTCAAAAATGAGGATTGACAACAATGATGTTAAAGGTTAATTTTGTTAAGAGAGATATGATAAACTCATATTAGATTATTGAGGAACTTTATTGTGTATGAAGATACGCGGTTAGTTTAACAAATCTTAAAAGTATGTCAACATTAGTCTCAGATAATTCACAAACAGAGCCCCTTTTGTCTCAGAATCAACCCAATCCTTTTAGTGAAGAAACATTGATTGAGTTTTACATACCTTCCCAATCGATGGTATCCACTGTCTATATCTACGATATGCAAGGAAACCAGATAAAATCATATGATATTCCTGAGAGAGGCAATTCATCCATTACAATTCATGGATCTGAATTAAATCCTGGCATGTATTTGTATACCCTGATTGTTGATGGATATGAAGTTGATACTAAAAGGATGATATTAACGGATTAAAATACTAAAGATTAATACCTGTGAAAATAATATTTAATGCAATTGGAATAGCTGTTCTGTTGCTAATAGTTTCTAACCTGGATACTTTATCACAGGACTATACTCTTTTTAATTTTTCCGATGGAGTTTGGATAGAAGTTACGGACGTGAAGGGGAGTCACACAACTATTAGACAGTTGTACTGCCAGGAAGATACATTAATTGGTGATAAAACATTCAATAAACTGTATGAATTTAGCATAAGTTCTTATGCTCCTGCATATTACCCTGATACAGTCCCTGCACACTATATTGGTGCTATTAGAAATAACGAATCAAAGCAGGTGATATTTATTGGTAAAGACGAACCATTGGAAGCAGTCATTTATGATTTTAATAATCAACAATTAGGAGATACAATAAGCCGCGCTCATGATG
>JAUVKJ010000065.1 GCA_030592145.1 Bacteroides sp. | reverse complement strand
AACCACCACTGAGCCCGCCCTCGCATTCCGCCTGCTTAAAAACCAACTGGAACAAAAAACCAGCGCTGAGGAAGCAAGGCAGCGCATAATCGCCATCACGGATCAACGAAAAGGGGCATTGAAAAAACTGGCTGATGAGTCCGGCTACCGTACCTTCATCATCCCGGATGATACCGGCGGAAGGTATTCGGTACTAACCCCGGTTGGCCTGCTGCCCATTGCCTGTGCGGGATATGACATCCGAAAATTCATCAGTGGGGCAAAATCCCTCCAGGAAAAAACAGGCATGGATATCCCCTTTGAGGATAATCCTTCCGCCCTCTATGCAGCCGCCAGAAATGCACTTTACAAGACAGGTAAAACAACCGAAATTCTTGCCAATTATAACTCCAGACTGATCTATTTCTCTGAATGGTGGAAACAGCTTTACGGAGAAAGCGAAGGCAAGGAGAATAAGGGAATCTTCCCTGCCAGCGTTACCTTCACAGCAGATCTGCATTCCATGGGACAGTATATCCAGGAAGGCGAAAGAAATCTCTTCGAGATCATCCTGTCCGTAGAAAAACCGGACAATGTTCTGAGCATCCCGGAAGACAAGGGGAATCTCGACGGATTGAATTACCTGGCCGGAAAACGCATCGACGAGGTGAACAAGATGGCCGAACTCGGAACCCTGCTGGCCCATGTGGACGGGGGCGTTCCGAACATCCGGATTGAAATCCCCGGGATCGATGAGTACCATCTTGGAGAACTTGTATATTTCTTTGAAAAGGCCTGCGGGATCAGCGGTTACCTCCTGGGCGTCAATCCCTTTAACCAGCCCGGAGTGGAAGCCTACAAGAAAAACATGTTCGCCCTCCTGGAAAAACCTGGTTTCGAAGATGAAACAAAAGCCATCAAGGAGCGCCTGAATAAATAACTCCAGTCCCCCCCCCCGGGGGATTCACATACGTTCTGCCCTAATCCTGACCAGTATTTACACGGTACTTAAACTGGTTTTTGCCATATGAATTGCAATATTGGGCCTGTTTTTGCTTTTTTATTTGCATAATTAGGCCTGATTTTGTATTTTTGTAATAAACTTTTATTTTATGATGTATCCAAGAGATATTACTTCGCCAATAAATTATTGGATTGAAAAGAATGAAATAGTAATTCTTTATGGTGCACGACAGGTTGGGAAAACCACGCTGCTTCGGGAAATTCTGAAAGACAAGCGAAATGCAATTATTCTCAACTGTGAGTTGCCAACAGTAGCTGATATATTAGAAAGTAAGGATTTGTCACAAATCAAGTCATTATTTGAAGACAATATTATTATTGCACTGGACGAAGCCCAGAAAATCACAAATATTGGCAGCATTCTAAAACTAATTTATGATGAGTTACCACAGTACAAAATAATTGCAACAGGATCAAGCAGTTTTGAACTTGCAAACAAGATAAGTGAACCATTAACGGGCCGTAATATAAAATTCAGACTTTATCCTTTATCGCTAAATGAAATAAAACAAAAGAGGAACTGGTTATGGGTTAAAGAAAACCTGAATAACCTTATTATTTATGGCACATATCCGGGAATTGTGGACCTGAGTGGTTCTGATATGAAGATCAAACTCTATGAATTAGCCTCCGATTATCTTTTCAAAGATGTGTTAGTGCATGAAAATATTAAAAATCCAACCCTTATCAGGAAGCTGTTAAAAGCCCTGGCTTTACAAACAGGTTCTCAGGTTTCTTTTAATGAACTTTCAGGATTTCTGGGAGTATCAAGGGCTACTATTGAGAAATATACAGATCTTCTTGAAAAAAATTTTGTCATTTTTAATTTGCCGTCATACAGTAGCAATTTAAGAAATGAAATAAAAAAAAGCAGAAAATTCTTCTTTTATGATACAGGTATCAGAAATGCGCTGATTGGTGATTTTAAACCTCTTGAGAACAGGGTAGATGCAGGAGCTTTATGGGAGAATTTTTGTATCAGTCAAAGGATCATACTTAATAATGTAGCAAAACCATACGCTAACACTTATTTCTGGAGGACCTATGATGGAGCAGAAATAGATCTGGTTGAGGAGTATAATGGAAGCCTGGATGTATTTGAGTTTAAAATGAAACGTAAAGGAAAAACAAGGATTCCGGATAGTTTTGTGACAAAATATAATCCGGAAAAAACAAGGATAATAAGTCCCTCAAATTTGTTTGAGTTACTCGACTAAAACATCATATTCATTGCAAAATCCATTGTGAAGTCTTCATGATCTGACAATTCGATATATTTGGTTCGTTTCAACAAATCTTGAATGACATCATCAAAATGAATGGATTTGAGCGCCGACAGGGCCCCGGTTCCTGAGGTATTACCGAGTGGTATGATCTTGCCGGAAAATTCGGAGGAGATCAACCCGATCTTCATTGCACTTTCTGTATTGAAATAATTACCAAAACCTCCTGCCAGGAATACTTTGTCAATTTCATCAGAGTTCAGATTGGCATGTTTCAACAGAATATTTACGCCGGCAGCTATGGCTGACTTAGCCAGTTGCACTTCCCTTATATCCTGCTGGCTTATCGAGAGCGGATTCCCTGTTTCAGTTTGATCGCCTGGTACTACTATAAAATCCTCTTCAAGCAAACCATCAGCCTGTACCAATCCATTTTCAATCAAATACGCTACCACATCAATTAATCCCGATCCGCAAATACCAACAGGAGAAATATCTCCAATTACGGTATATCCATCCTCATCAAAGGCCGAAATTGCCCCTTCCAACCCTCCCATTCCACATGATATCCTGGCTCCTTCGAAAGCGGGACCAGCAGCCGTTGCACAGCAAATAATACTCCCCGGTGTTACAAGTGCCAGCTCACCGTTGGTACCAATATCCATGAAAATATAATTCTTCCATTCTTCTGAAGGTTTTATGGAAGCTATCCCGGCAACAATATCAGCGCCCACATAGGCTGAAATGGAGGGTAACACCTTTATTTCTCCATCCGGATGACAATGAAGATTTAAATCTTTCCCATTCAATATCTGCTCCCCTGTAAAATTTGGTATGAAAGGCGCCAGGGCAATGGATAGTGGATCGACTCCCAGCAACAGGTGCAGCATTGTTGTATTACCTGATATCGTAACCTTAACAATATCATCCCCTGAAATCCCGACAAATTCAACAAAATGATCCAGTTGCTCATTGATGGAATTAAGAATAACTTTCTGAAGTTCTGAAAGTCCCCCTTCCTTTTCCGAGGTATAGCTGATCCTTGAAATTACATCTCCTCCGAATTGCGCCTGAGGATTGAGCACGGCCCTTGTTTCCACAACAGAACCGCTTATCAGATTCACCAGGTAAAATACAAGGCTTGTAGTACCTAAATCTAAAGCTACACCATGAGGATATCCCGATAAATTCAGAGCCGGTCCCGGCAGATAGGGTATTGACAGGGTATGATTATGTTGTTCAACCAGAATCCTGGCTTCCCTTTTATCCGGCAGCACAATCTCCATGGATTCTGTAACACGATGAACACATGAGTTAACGGATCCTTCTCCTTTACGCCATACCTTACATTTGCCACAGATGCCTTTTCCCCCACAGGGAGCAAATATCTCATATCCATGATCTCTTAAAACCTGAAGTAAAAAAGCATTTTCTTCAGCTTTAATTGTATCTGTTCCATCCCGGTGATGCACCTTAAGCTCAATCATTTCCCCTATCCTTTTACAAATATCATCATTTACAGGAGCGCCGCTAATTAACACTATGCATCCCGGATTTTCTATCCCAGTTGATGTTTTTCCAAAAAATCTCCCAGGATATCCTTAAAATCGGGATGACCGATTTCCTGGAGGTCATAGAATACCCTTGTGCTTGGCTTATTGATCTGAATGATCCTGGTAAGGTCGATCGGGGTTCCGATCACAACTGAATCACAATCCGTATTGTTGATCGTGGTTTCAAGATCTTTCAATTGCTCGTTGTCGTAACCCATGGCGGGCAGAAGAACACCTATCTCCGGATAGGTCTCAAACGTGCTGGCCATTTTTCCAACGGTAAATGGCCTCGGATCAACCAGTTCAGCGGCTCCGAATTTCCTGGCAGCCACCACGCCGGCGCCTATTTTCATTTCACCATGGGTGAGGGTTGGCCCGTCTTCGATTACCAGTACCCTCTTTCCGCGGATCACCTTCTGGTCTTCCACCTGTATAGGAGAGGCAGCATCAATTACAACGGCTCCCGGATTGACGAGCTCAATATTTTGCCTTACGGTCTGGATGCCTCCGGAATCTGCGCTGTCTATTTTATTGATCACCACCACATCAGCCATTCTCAGAGTAACCTCTCCGGGATAGTATTTCAGCTCATGTCCGGGCCTGTGGGGATCCACAACGGTAACCATCAGGTCAGGTTTGTAGAACGGGAAGTCGTTGTTGCCCCCATCCCAGACAATGATGTCACATCCGTCCGGATCTTTCTCTGCTTCGCGCAGGATAGCCTCATAATCAACCCCTGCATAGATCACGTTCCCGCGCACCACATGAGGCTCATATTCCTCCATTTCCTCGACCGTGCACTTATGTTTCTCCAGGTCTTTAAGGGTGGCAAATCTCTGGACCTTCTGGGCCACCAGGTCACCATAAGGCATAGGGTGCCGGACGGCCACCACTTTCAAACCATGTTCCATAAGGATCTCAATGATCCGGCGGGAGGTCTGGCTTTTGCCAGAGCCGGTTCTGACAGCGCCTACGGCAATGACCGGTTTTGAGCTTTTAAGCATGGTTTCCTTTCCGCCAAGCAAGACAAAATTTGCGCAGGCTGAGTTTACGACCGCGCTTACGGCCATAACTCTCGAATACGGAACATCACTGTATGAAAAAATACAGTCATCAATATCCATATCACGGATCAGCCCGGTCAGCTTTTCCTCTGCATAGATCGGTATCCCCTCCGGATATAAGCTCCCGGCAAGTCCGGGCGGATATTTTCTGCCATCAATGTCAGGGATCTGGGCAGCTGTAAAGGCTTTAACCCTGTAATCCTCATTGTCTCTGAAACAGGTATTGAAATTGTGAAAGTCGCGTCCGGCTGCACCGATAATGATAACATTTTTCCTGGCCATGCTTGAAATTAATAAAATTGAAACTTGTTTTAGTAGTATCACAAATGTACATTATTCATCGCATGGAATTCATGATTTTTATTAGGATGTGTTGTATATCATGAGTATCTTTAGAATACTTCCACATGCCATGAATTTTCTTGCTCACATATATCTTTCGGGAGATTCCAGGGAACTCCTGATCGGGAATTTCATTGGAGATTACGTCAAGGGAAAAGATTACAAGAAATATCCGGAAGCTATCCAGGAGGGTATCCTGCTTCACCGGAAAATCGACTTCTTCACAGACAGCCATCCCATTACCCATAAAGCCAAAGTGCTGGTTCGCGAACGTTATGGCTTGTATTCAGGAATTGTGGTGGATATTTTCTATGATCATTTTCTCTCCGCAGAATGGGACCTGTATTGTGATATGTCTCTGAAGACCTATGTTCGTAGCCGGTACCGGATGCTGGACTCCGGTTTTTCCATATTTCCAGCCGGGGTAAAAACGTGGTTCCCCTATTTCATTAAAAGTAACTGGCTTGAGACTTATACTTCTTTTGAGGGACTGGTCATGGTATTCAAAAGAATGTCATTCAGGACTTCCCTGCCGGATCACTCCGAGTATGCAGTTGCCCGCCTGCAGGATAATTACGATGTAATGAAAGACTACTTCAGGGAATTTTTTGAAGAAATGCGGACCTATGTCGGAACCGGGTATGGTATCCGTTTTAAAGAGGTGAATTGAAACGTTCATTCGCCGGAGAACCTGCTGAAGAAATCTTTCAGTTCCTCGGCGAATATCCCCATACTGTCGTCGTCTATCTTTAACATTTTTCTGAATTCCCCGGTATAGAAAAATTCCGATTTGCCGAAAGCAGGCTTCAGGTCGGTCAGCCACACTGCCTGTTCATCAAAAGCGGCAAAAAAGGGCCGGCCTACCCATTCCTTGTTGCGTGCCTGGATGAAGTTCAAAACGAAAACTTTTTCTCCATTTACTTTTGCAACACCGACGATCCGGACTTTACCGGGGCTTGCCGACATACTGGGCCCTCTTACGGTACGGCATATGCCGCTTACCTGGTTGTAGGCTTTACGATAGATCTTCCAGGTATCTACCAGCGGTATAGAAAAATAATCCCTGGCACCGGTATCCCGCGCAACAAACATATAATAAGGAATCATGCCGAGCCTGACCTGTTTTCTCCACATATCGGCCCAAATGTCAGGATCAGCATTGATGTGGTTTATGACGGGGGACTGGGTTCGGATCTGGGCGCCTGTTTCAAGTATCTTCCCGATAGCCTCCTGCACAACATGAGTGGATAATTCCACAGGATGTGTGAAATGAGCCATAAATGCAAGGTGTTTCCCGTGATCAACGATCTTTCTGAACACGGAAAGAAGTTCCCCGGCATCGGGATCGCTAAGGTAACGGTAGGGCCAGAATGCCAGTGTTTTGGTGCCGATTCGAATGTTCTTCAAATGCGGCAGGTCCGCTTCCAGGAGGGCGTCGATGTACAGGGAGAAGTTCCTGGCACTCATCACCATCGGATCACCGCCGGTGAACAGGATATCGGAGATCTCAGGATGTTCAGAGAGGTACCCTATCAGAAGTTCTGTCTGTTTCATCGCAAACCTCAGGTCTGTCATCCCGGTAAACTGGGGCCATCTGAAACAGAAGGTACAATAGGCATGACAGGTCTGACCCTGGCTGGGAAAAAACAGTACTGTTTCCCTGTATTTGTGCTGTACACCAGGAAGTGATTCTCCCTTGTAGGAGGGTACATTATGCTCTTTCTGACCTGCCGGATGCGGATTCAGTTCAGCCCTGATCTCATTTGCCTTCTTCGATATCCGGTTTCTGTCCGCCTCTGATCTGACAAGCTCAGAAATCACATCGAAATGTTCCCGGCTAAGCATTTCCCTCTGGGGAAAAGTAAGGTAAAACATCGGGTCCTCAGCATAATTATCCCAATCAATCAATTCATTGACCACATAATTATTAGTCTTGAATGGCAATACACTTCCAACAACATCAATATCGAACAGCTTTTCTTCAGGAATAGCTTTCAACTGGTGAATTTCCCTGAAATTTCTTAATGTGTAGGCGTGGTAATCCATATGCACAAAATGAGACAAAGGATTACAAAATTACAAAAAATAAGGCAACTTTCAAAGTCATGCAAATGCCTGAATACCGGCAATCCAGGGCCAATTCGCTGACATTAAGTGCCTTATATAATTATTTTAGCAACTCCATCCGGCTGGCATCAAGGCGCAGAAAAATGAACAGAAGAATGGTGAATGCCCAGAGCGACGAGCCGCCGTAACTAAAAAAGGGCAAAGGGATCCCAATGACCGGAAGCAGGCCGATGGTCATACCTACATTTATGGCAAAATGAAAGAAAAGAATTGACACAAGCCCATACCCGTAAATCCGGCTGAAATCAGATCGCTGCCTTTCTGCAAGCAGGATCAGCCTGATCATCAGGAATAAAAAAAGCAATATAACCAGGGAAGTTCCCATGTATCCCCATTCTTCCCCCACGGTACAGAAGATAAAATCGGTGCTTTGCTCCGGCACAAAATCAAACTTGGTTTGCGTGCCCTGGAGGAAACCCTTCCCCGTGAGTCCGCCGGAACCAATGGCAATCTTTGACTGTGCCACATTATAACCAATCCCAAGCGGATCGGATTCGATGCCCAGCAAAATATTCACCCTGTGTTGCTGATGCTCCTTCAGGACATTCTGAAATACATAATCAACCGAAAAAGTAAAGGCTGTCGAACCGGCCAGGAACATCAGGATAATATAGATATAACGGAGACGTTTCCGGTAGGCATGGACCAGGAACACCGGGATGGCAGCAACGAGGGCCAGGAGGGTTATATAGTACCTGTTCATGGCAAGTATCTCCCAGTCAACCAGTATATACAGCAAGGCTGCAGGAAGCATGATC
>JAUVKJ010000135.1 GCA_030592145.1 Bacteroides sp. | reverse complement strand
CGGGTGGGTGAAAGAACCAGTTTGCCGGCATCCAGGGGACTCCCTTCAACGGGATCGGTAAGAAGGCAGGTACCGGAATAGACCAGCCCGGGTGGGATGCATGTATCGTAGCTCTCGGGGTATTTCCCGGCATAGACCTTTGAAAACACATCATGCCGGGCGGAAGTGAGCCCGTTGCTGCCCATTCCCCCGTTATAGGTCTTCTCATAAGTAGATTGTCCAGCGGATGCGAGTCCCACGATCACATCCCCCGGAAGTATATTATTCTCAATCACATCTGCACGCTTCATCCGGCAGGTAACGGTCGAGTCTACGATAATGGTCTGCACCAGGTCGCCGACATCAGCCGTTTCGCCCCCTGTAGAGTGTATATTGATTCCATTATCCCGCAGCAGTTGGAGGAACTCCTCCGTGCCGTTGATTATCTCTGCAATAACCTCGCCGGGGATGCGCATTTTATTGCGTCCGATGGTAGAGGAGAGCAGGATATTGCCGGTGGCCCCAACACAGATAAGGTCGTCCACATTCATTACGATAGCATCCTGGGCAATGCCTTTCCAGACGGAAATATCGCCGGTTTCCTTCCAGTAGAGATAAGCCAGGGAAGACTTGGTCCCCGCCCCGTCGGCATGCATGATCACGCACTGGTCCCCATCTTTCCCTGTAATATCCGGCACGATCTTGCAGAAGGCGTTCGGGAACAATCCTTTGTCAATGTGATGAATGGCTCGGTGGACATCGGTTTTCGAGTGAGACACCCCCCTTTGTATGTATTTGGATTTATCTGCCATGAGAAGATTATTTAACTTTGGTGGTACAAATGTCGCAAAGTTTTGAAAAGATGACAAATTCAATGATCAGGAATGATCCCCGGGGCTTACCCCGGAACCTGCTGGTTGGTAATCGCATCCCTTACGAATTCTTTATTTGCAGTGGTTCAGGGGAAAGCGTACGGTCCACGCGGGGTCCTTCCACCTGGCCCTGTGCTCGAGGACCATATAAATCCTCCTATCCGGCAGGTTTGTAATCGGTCCGGAGTACCTGGAATTCCGTACGGCGGTTAAGCTGGTGAGCTTCTTCCTGCCGGGTAAGCGGCAGGGAATTTACGAAGGCTTCATTCAACACAGTTCCTTCCGGGAGAAAGGAGTAATTTTCACTTATCCGTTTGGTAACCGTTTTGGGTATGCCCTCCCCATATCCTTTAGCACTCAGGCGGGCCGGGTCAATGCCTCTTTCGATAAGGTAGTCGACCACGGACTGTGCACGTTTCTGGGAAAGATCAAGGTTGAATTCTTCCGAATCCCTTGCATCGGTATGAGCCATCAGCTCAATGGTAATGGTTGGATTATCGGTGAGTGTTTCAATAAGCTTATCCAGGGAAACCATAGCCTCCGGCCGGAGATCCCATTTTGCGAAATCATAAAATACATTACTGTTTGAAAGCTCAATGGTTTCAAGGATGTTTGACAGGTAAATGGTCGTTCTGAAATCAGTACTTTTATCCTGGCCCTTGGTCGTTTCGCGCTCTTTCCCGTTCAGGTAATTCTCGCGTGAAGCAACGAAAACATAATCTGTATTGGGTTTCAGCATGAACCTGAATGCCCCGTCCTCACCCGTTGTAGTTTCTATGGTGATCCCGTCACTACCTATTGATTTAACCCTTGTATTTACCAGTAATGCATCGGTCTTGTCATCCCTGACCTCACCGATCACATTGAATTTCATGGGCGGAAGAACAAACATGTAGATCTCATCATTACCCCTGCCTTTCCGGGAGGAACTGAAATACCCGCGTTCCATTTCTTTTTCAAAAACGATCCCGAAATCATCTGCAGAAGAATTTATGGGAACCTTTAGATTTTCTATTTTCCAGGATCCGTCTTCCTGCTCATTGGCTTTGTATATATCCAGTCCACCCAGCCCTATCCTCCCGTTGGAAGAAAAATACAGGGAACCGTCGTTATGAACAAACGGGAACATCTCATCATCCACGGTATTAATGTCTTCCATATTCACGGGTTTACCCCACTCTCCACCCTTGCTGTCGCGGCTGACCGTCCAGATATCTTTACCTCCGACTCCACCGGATATGTCAGACACATAATAGAGGGTCAGTTCATCGGCAGTAATGGCAGGATGAGCGATCACAATGCTGTCGTCGGCAAGCGGCAGGGGTTCTGCCTTCGACCAGGTGTCTCCTGCTCTGCGGGCTGTATAGATCTGGCAACCGAAATTTGTATTTTTATTTGACTGGCAGCGGGTGAAATACATGGTTGAATAATCATCGTTCAGTACCGGGGTTCCATCCTCAAATTCCGTATTGATGTTCTCATCCAGGGCAACCGGTACGCTCCATTTTCCTTTACGGTCCATGCGGGACTGAAAAATATCTGAAAAATTCTCTCCGGTTCCGCCGTGCAGGTCATTCCCGGCAGCTTCTTCCCGTGAAGAGGTGAAATACACGATTTTGTAATCATCGCTGGCATGGTAAGGACTGAAATCGCTTTGCCGGGAGTTAAAATATTTCATGTTTTCAATCTCGTAATTGGAAGGATCTTTCATCCATTCCATAGCCAGTTCACAGGAAGTGATCCCATCCTGTCCCCTGGGATCATCCGGCACCAGCTCCTTGTACCTCCTGTATTGCTCCATGGCATCCTCGTATGCTTCATCCATTCGCAGAGCATCTGCATATCGCATGTAGATGATGGGGTTGGGAAACTCTTTCTGGATGGCCTGCTTGTAGCGCAGCTCAGCCTTGCCCGGCTGGTTGGTGATCCGGTAGCATTCCGCGATCAGAAAGATCAATTCTTTCTTTACTTCTTTGTCGCTGACCTTGTTGTAGGCATCCTTGAACAGGTCGATGGCCAGTGTGTACTCACCGGCAGCATAGGCTTCACGTGCCTTCGCGGTCTGGTCCTTTTTCCTTTGTGCCTGCCCTTCGGAAGGGGTAAGGATCATCAGTCCGGCTATCAAAAAGTATACTAGGTACTTCATATTACTGGGGCTATATCCTGCACAAAATTAGTTGATTTTTACAATATCCCTATTGAGTACAATAAGTAACGAAAAAAAAACCGGAATAATATTTACTCCGGCACTGAAATGTACATACCGGACCTAACGGACGAACAGCAGTTCCCGGTACTTGGGAAGAGGCCAGGTTTCGTTATCAACGATAAGCTCAAGGTGGTCGATATGGTCACGAATAAGCTCAAGATAGGGGTAAACCTGCCGGCTGTAAAGTCCCGCTCTCTCACGAATATTTTCTACCCGGTTCGCTTTTTTCCGTTCTTCAACCATTTCCCTGACCTTAGCCTTTATGGCTGAAATATGCCCCGATATTTCCCTGATCCTGTCCAGGCGTGCTGAGGCAATCTCCCTGAATTCAGCCTCATCAAAAACATCTTTCAGTCCCCTGACATTCTCAACCAAATCACTCTGGTACTTGATGGCCGTAGGCAGTATATGGTTGATGGCCAGGTCTCCGAGCACCCTGGCTTCGATCTGGATCTTCTTGGTATATATCTCAAGGCGTACCTCGTTCCTTCCCTCCAACTCCCGCTTGTCAAGAACTCCCTGCCTGTCAAACAAGCCTATAGTCTTCTCCGAGAGATAGGCATCCATAGATTCAGGAATGTCCAGAATATTTGACAGTTTTCTTCTGGAAGCTTCCTTCAACCATTCCTCGCCATAATTATTCCCTTCGAAGCGGATGGGTTTGGATTCAATAATATACTTTCGAAGGACCTGGAAAATGGCCTCGTCCTTCTTGACTTTTTTCCTCATCAATGCTTTGACTTCCCCGTTGAATTTGACCAGCTGGTCAGCCACGGCTGTATTCAGGGCAGTGATCGGGGCCGCAATGTTAGACGATGCACCAACAGCCCTGTATTCGAAGCGGTTACCGGTGAATGCAAACGGAGAGGTGCGGTTCCGGTCGGTATTGTCAAGCAATATCCGGGGAATCTTCCCGATGTTCAGTTTCAGCTCGCTCTTTTCATCCGGGGTCATTTTCCGGTCGGTCACATTCTGTTCGATTAGATCAAGCATTTCGGAGACCTTCGCCCCAAGGAATACAGACATGATGGCAGGGGGGGCCTCATTGCCTCCCAGGCGGTGTGCATTGCCTGCCGAAGCAATGGTTGCCCTTAATAAATCAGCATATTCATGAACTGCCTTAATGGTGTTTACCAGGAAAGTCAGGAACAGCAGGTTGGTACGCGGGGTTTTTCCCGGCGCCAGCAGGTTGATGCCGTTATTTGTGACCAGGGACCAGTTGCAGTGCTTCCCGGATCCATTTACCACTGCAAAAGGTTTTTCATGGAACAATACCCTGAAATTATGCCTTTTGGCTACTCTGTTCATCAGGTCCATGAGCAGCAGGTTATGGTCGGCTGCCAGGTTGGCTTCCTCAAAAATGGGGGCACATTCAAACTGGTTGGGAGCTACCTCGTTATGCCTTGTTTTGACGGGTATTCCGAGTTTGTAAGCCTCAATTTCATAATCTTTCATGAAGGCTGAAACACGCTCCGGAATGGAACTGAAATAATGGTCCTCAAGCTGCTGGTCCTTGGCCGAGGCATGACCCATCAGGGTGCGGTCGGTCAATACCAGGTCAGGGCGTGCATGAAACAGGGCATCATCGATCAGGAAATACTCCTGTTCCGCACCCAGGGTAGGACTCACCCTGGTTACACTGCGGTCGAAATAGAGGCAGACCTCGGTTGCAGCCTTATCGATGGCGGCCATGGATTTCAGAAGGGGTGTTTTATGATCCAGGGCCTCTCCGGTGTACGAAACAAAAATGGTAGGAATACTCAGGGTATTATCAACGATGAAGGCCGGGGATGAAGGGTCCCATGCCGTATATCCCCTGGCTTCAAAGGTATTCCTGATTCCCCCGCTGGGAAAACTGGATGCATCGGGTTCCTGCTGTACAAGCCTGGAGCCTGAGAAATTTTCGATGACCGTTCCGGAGTCTGACAATTCTATAAAGGCATCATGTTTCTCTGCAGTGGCATCCGTCAGTGGATGGAACCAGTGTGTATAATGAGTTGCTCCCCTTTCCGTTGCCCAGGCTTTCATCCCTGCAGCCACTTCATCGGCCATTTTCCGGTCAATTCGTGTACCCTTTTCAATGGATTTTTGAACGCTTCTGTAAGCCTCCATAGAAAGGTATTTCTGCATTATCTGCTTGTCGAAAACGTTAATCCCGAAATAATCGGAGATCTTTGTGGAAGGATATTTAACCTCTGCAGGCTGCCGTCTGAGTACCTCCTGAAGAGCCTGGAATCGTAAATGGGCCATCGTTTGATTTATTAAGTTTGATTTGGATCAGACAAAGATAGCCTATTTTATCAATTATCCCCCTCATTCTGACATCAAAAATTAAATAAAGTATACAATTTCTGACGAACCCCCCAAAAAAGAGAACCGGAAAATCGAGATACTATCTCATTTCAGTATAATACCTGAAGAACCAGGGAATGGTTTCAATGCCCTTGAAGAAATGTTCCAGGGGGTAATTCTCGTTGGGACTGTGGATCGCGTCCGACTCAAGCCCGAATCCCATCAGAATGGTTTTAATCTCCAGTACCTCCTCGAAATCCGATATGATAGGAATGCTTCCCCCGCTACGCGTGGGAACGGGT
>JAUVKJ010000140.1 GCA_030592145.1 Bacteroides sp. | reverse complement strand
TCTCAGTAGGTATGAACTTTAGTTCAAAACAGGGGAAGAAAAGCGGGGAAGACGGCCAGCTTGACCTGGCCAACGACCCGACGGCCCGGCTGGTCGACCCGACCGGATTCGACCAGGTTTCCTACGGTGCTTATGTGGATTTTGATATACCCTGGACCTTCAGTGTTGATTATAATTTCCGCTACACCAAACCCTATGATGATTACAAAATTATTCAATCCCTTCGTGTGCGGGGAGATTTTAGCCTGACACCGAAATGGAAGATCGGCTGTAATACGGGCTATGACTTTAAAAGCAAAAAAATGACTACCACCAATATCAGTATCCACCGCGATCTTCATTGCTGGGAGATGTC
Organism: Bacteroides sp.; assembly: GCA_030592145.1. GTDB lineage: Bacteria > Bacteroidota > Bacteroidia > Bacteroidales > SM23-62 > SM23-62. The sequence goes on along the minus strand of JAUVKJ010000140.1, from coordinate 5,196 downwards.
TGTTCGAATGGTGCCTTTCGGAAAATACCGTAGTTATTCCTTCCAGATCAATATCAAGTCTGCCATCTTGCGCGACCTGATGTATGAGAAGGGGGATACCTGGTATGATAATTTTTAACTGATATAGTATGAAAAAAGTCGTACGGACAAAAAAAGCCCCCGGGGCTGTGGGGCCTTACAGCCAAGCTATTGATCATAATGGTATGCTGTTTGTGTCCGGACAGATCTGCCTTGACCCGGAAACAGGAAAACCTGTAGAAGGAGATATCAGGGAACAAACCAGACAGGTCCTGATTAACATCGATACCATCCTGGCGGCTGCAGGCTACTCAAAAAGGGATGTGGTAAAATGCACCTGCCTTCTGAAAGACATGGATCATTTCCGGGAGATGAATGCTGTTTATGCAGAATATTTTGATGAAGATCCCCCGGCCAGGGCAGCCTACCAGGTTGTCAGGCTTCCCCTCGATGTACTTATCGAAATTGAAGCGATCGCTATGAAATAAAAAAGTGGCCGTATCATAACAAATAGGGTATTAAACCGCCATTGCAAAATTTTCAGTAAAAAATTTTAAAGATGGCTTGTTTAATATCCTATTTGCTGGATGCCCATAGGGACGGGATTATTCCGCGATAATCTCGAAGGGAATATCAACCTTGACTGCCTTGTGCAGTTTAACTGTTGCGGTATAACTGCCAATTTCCTTGATCAGTTCCTCCTTGATGGTGATGTCCTTACGGTCGATCCCGAATCCTTCTTTTTTGAGTGATTCGGCGAGCTGAATAGTATTCACGGAACCGAAGATCTTTCCTTTGGTACTCGTTTTCGCACCGATGGTGAGTTTCAGGTCCTTCATCTTTTCAGCAATCGCTTCAGCTTCCAGCCTGATCTGATCTTCTTTGTGAGCACGTTGTTTCAGTATTTCCTGATGCATCTTCCTGACGGAAGGCGTGGCATTTAATGCCAGTCCCTTGGGAATCAGGTAATTCCTTGCATAACCGTCCTTTACCGTAATGATGTCATCCTTATGCCCGAGGCTGGAAATGTCTTGTTTTAAAATAATATCCATGTGGAATCCTCCTGTTTTCTATTTCAACAAATCTGTAACATAGGGTAAAAGTGCAATATGACGGGCTCTTTTGATGGCCCTTGACACTTTACGCTGGTACTTGAGTGAAGTCCCGGTAAGCCTTTTCGGGAGGATCTTGCCTTGCTCGTTTAAAAACTTTTTGAGGAACTCGGGATCTTTATAATCGATGTATTTGATCCGGTTTTTCCTGAACCGGCAATACTTTTTCCTTTTGATCTCTACTGTTGGTGGTGTGAGATACCTGATTTCTGACTGGTTCATCGTTTATTCCTCCTTGGTTTTTTGAGTTTCAGCCTTCATGGCTCTTTTCTTTTCTGCATACTTCACTGCGTACTTGTCCAGGCCGACGGTAAGGAACCGGATGATGCGTTCATCCCTCTTGAATTCTGTTTCAAGTTTCCCGAGGAGGGTTCCTTCAGCCCTGTATTCAATCAGGTAATAAAATCCGGTCGACTTTTTCTGGATGGGGTAGGCAAGCTTGCGGAGGCCCCAGTTTTCTTCATGAACGATCTCTGAACCATTCCCGGTCAGGATCTTTTTGAACTTGTCGACCGTTTCCTTCATCTGACTTTCAGACAAAACGGGAGTTGTAATGAAAACGGTTTCGTACTGGTTCAACATTTTTAAAGATTTTTATTTTAAATATTGAGCGCACAAAATTAGAAACTTTTACGGAATGCACAAAAAAAAATCACCTTGGAAGCTATCGACGGTTTTAGTAATTTTAACCGCATGGATAATTTTATTGTTTCTGCCCGAAAATACCGCCCTGAAACTTTTGCTTCCGTAGTCGGACAGGCGCCCATTACAGGAACGCTTAAGAATGCGATCCGGAAGAACCACCTGGGACATGCATACTTGTTCTGCGGGCCCCGTGGTGTGGGAAAAACCACCTGTGCACGCATTTTTGCAAAAACCATAAATTGCACGAATCCGGGCCCGGATTCTGAACCTTGCAATGCCTGTGAATCCTGTCTGTCTTTTAATGAATCCAGGGCCTTTAATATCCATGAGCTGGATGCAGCATCGAACAATTCCGTCGAAGATATCCGGAATCTTACCGAGCAGGTCAGGATCCCACCCCAGATAGGCAGGTATAGTATATATATAATAGATGAGGTACATATGCTATCCTCTTCTGCCTTTAATGCCTTCCTGAAAACCCTGGAAGAACCACCCGCTCATGCGGTGTTTATACTGGCAACAACCGAAAAGCACAAGATCATTCCCACCATACTCTCCCGTTGCCAGATCTTTGATTTTAATCGCATCCGGGTCAGGGATATTGTAAAATACCTTGAATACATTTCAGGTGAAGAAGGAGTTAAATATGAGGCGGATGCTTTTAATATAATCGCATTGAAGGCCGACGGGGCCATGCGTGATGCCCTTTCGATATACGACCAGATGGTAAGTTTTTCGGATAAAACGATCCGGTACCAGGATGTTATTGAGAACCTGAATATACTCGATTACGAGTATTATTTCAGGCTGACTGAAACCTGTCTTAACGGGCAGGCAGGAGAGGCGCTGATGATATTCGATGAGATCCTTTCGAAAGGATTTGATGCCCGGAATTGCCTGTCCGGATTCAGCGCACACCTGAGAGACCTGCTGGTCTGCCAGGACCCTGTCACCCTGCAGCTTCTTGAGGTTGGTGCGGGCATTAGTGAGAAGTACAAAGCCCAGAGCCAGGTGGTGAACCAGGGATGGTTGTACGCGGCCCTTGATGTGCTCGGATCAGCCGATGTTTCTTTTAAGTCAAGCCGGAACCAGCGTCTGCATGTGGAGCTGGCTTTACTGAAACTGTGCTGCCTGCAGGATGATTCAAAAAAAAAAGCCCTGACCCTCAAAGCGGAACCTGAAGCAGGTGATGACAAATCAACACCTCCCTCCACAGGCGAATCCAGGGCAGGAACAGAAACCGGAGGAAGTTCGCCAACGGCCTTGCCTGAAACAAGTGACGGTGCGCGTGAAACGGATGATGATCAGCCTGCCGCCACTCCCGTATCGAAGAAAGCCATTCCGGTATCCCGGATCAGGAAAGAGGGTCCGGGTACACTGCCTTCCATCAAGGATGCCCTGAACGGCGTTCATAAAAGGAAAGGCCAGGAGGAGGGCGGGAGCGCCCCCCGGGAAGTGCCTGTTCTTTCCGATCCATTCAGCCAGGAAGATTTACTGAAGCACTGGAGTGCATACACGGACAGCATCAGGGAAGGGAAGCCGAGAATGTACAACAGCCTCAAGCATCATCTTCCAACTCTGGGAGATGCCCTTCAGATCGAGGTGGTCCTGAGTAATTCGGCGCAGCTTGAAGAATTCATTCGCGACATCAAACCCGAGCTGGTCAGCTACCTCGGGAAGGCTCTGCAGAACAACCAATTTAAATTATTACCTGTTATAAGCGAGGAGGAAGAACTGAAAAATACTCTCTACACCCCGGAAGAAAAATATGATCACATGCTAAAAAAGAATCCCGACTTGGGTAAGTTAAAAGAAAGGTTTAACCTGGATTTCGAGTAAGCATAACACAGGCCTGTTGATCCTGCAAAATTGCAATTATCGTATTTTTAATTGTACGGCATCAATCTTTTATTATATTTACTTTCACAAAAAAAAAATCATAATGGAAGAACAAAAAGTAACCATACAGAACGGACAATTGCAGGTACCCGACAATCCGGTCATTCCCTTTATCGAGGGAGACGGAACGGGACCGGACATCTGGGCAGCGTCGGTACGTGTTTTGGATGCAGCCGTTGAAAAAGCTTACGGTGGAACCAAAAAGATCATCTGGAAAGAAGTGCTCGCAGGAGAAAAAGCATTCAAAAAATCAGGCGAGTGGCTTCCTCAGGAAACCATCGACGTTTTCAGGGAATACCTGGTGGCCATTAAGGGACCGCTGACTACACCGGTTGGCGGCGGGATCCGCTCCCTGAATGTGGCACTGAGGCAGATTCTCGACCTTTATACATGCCTCAGGCCGGTAAAGCATTACGAGGGCGTACCCAGTCCTGTTAAGGACCCGTCTACTACGGATATGGTTATTTTCAGGGAGAATTCCGAAGATATATATGCCGGCATTGAATGGATGACGGGAACCCCGGAAAATAAAAAGGTAATCGATTTTCTGCAAAAGGAAATGGGGGTTACCAAGATCCGCTTTCCGGAATCTACATCGATCGGCGTCAAACCGGTTTCCAAAGAGGGGACCTTCCGACTGGTCCGGGCCGCCATTCTGTATGCACTCAGGCATAAGCTTCCTTCCGTGACCCTTGTGCATAAGGGAAACATTATGAAGTTCACAGAGGGACAATTTAAACTCTGGGGCTATGAGATTGCTGAGAAGGAATTCGGAGGCAGGGTATTTACATGGCTGCAATATGACCGGATCGCGGAAAAGGAAGGAACCGCTGCTGCAGGCAAAGCCCAGGAGGAAGCACTGGCAAACGGTAAGCTGCTGATCAAGGATGTGATTGCCGATGCCTTCCTGCAGCAGATCCTCACAAGGCCGGCAGAGTATTCGGTAATTACTACGATGAACCTCAACGGTGATTATATTTCCGATGCGCTTGCCGCGATCGTCGGTGGGATCGGCATCGCTCCGGGAGCAAATATCAATTATGAAACCGGGCATGCCATTTTCGAAGCCACCCATGGAACTGCCCCGAAGTATGCCGGACAGGATAAGGTTAACCCGGGATCCGTCATATTATCCGGTGTATTGATGTTTGAGTATATGGGCTGGCAGGAAGCGGCCGACCTGATCATCGGGGGACTGAAAAAAACAATATTATCCAAAAGGGTGACCTACGATTTCGAACGCCTTATGGAAGGGGCCACTAAACTAAAGACCTCTGAATTCGGTTCGGAGATTATCAAGAATATGTGACCTTAAATTAACTATTGATATGTTACCAAAGAAAGTTGAAGATATTCTTAATATTCAGGTAGACAAGGAAGGATACTCCTCCCATCTTTACCTGGCCATGGCATCCTGGGCGGAGAAAAAGGGACTCGGAGGCATTGCCGGCTGGCTGTATGAACAGGCCGAAGAGGAACGCATACATATGCTGAAATTCGTAAAATACATAAACGAACGGGA
>JAUVKJ010000232.1 GCA_030592145.1 Bacteroides sp. | reverse complement strand
CTTTTTGTACTTCCATCTGACAATATTTCCAGAAAATCATGACAAAATTACAATTTTCATCGATTTTTACTAATATACCTTCACACGCTTCCACGGAAGACCTTGAAAAGGCACGAGAAATAATCTCTTCCCTATCTCGTTTATCAGTTCATGTAAAAGTATCTGCATTTTGTAAAAATATTACCCGGGACCAGTGGAAATTTCGCTCTGAATTCCTATTTTTACATTCCTCCGGTGAACTCCGGATGCCCGCGAACAATCCGCTTGCAATATCCTGTATTTCAGTTATTTAATTAAAATACTATTCATATGAAAAAATTATTACTCCTCAATGCCGCCATCCTTCTGAGTTTTTCCCTGTTTTCTCAATCGGGACCCGATCCCATCATCTCGGAATACGTCGAAGGATGGTCAACGAATAAAGCTATCGAATTATACAATCCTACAGACACGGCAATCGATTTGAGTAATTACAGGCTCACCCGTTATTCAAATGGGAGTGTGCCTCCTCCAACCGGACCTTTAAATACTCAGTGGTACGTAGAATTAAGTGGTATGCTCATGCCTTACAAAACCCGGGTTTTTGTGCTCGACAAAAGGGATCCTGAAGCTCAGGGACAGGATGCCCCGGTATGGGATGCCCTTCAGGCCAGGGCCGATACTTTTGTTTGTCCGCTCTATAACGAAAGCTATACCCTGTATTTCAATGGCGATGATGCTGTTGCTCTGGAAAAACTTGACGACAGCTTTATTGACATTTTCGGAAAGATCGGGGAAAGGCCTGTCAATTCAACAGGAGGCACATCCAGTCCCACAGGAGGATGGACCGACACCGATCCCTTCAATGATGGCAGTGGGATAAATCTCAGCGGCGATCATACCCTGGTAAGAAAACCAGATATCATAACCGGCGTAAGCACCCCGGTGGATAAATTTAATATCCTTACGGAATGGGACAGCCTCCCGGCGAATACATTCACCAGCCTGGGATGGCATGATTGCAGCACCAGTCCCGATACCAACCAGAAGCCTGCCTTTGATGCAGACAGCTATGCATTCGATATCAAGATCGATGACCCCACCGGTACTTCTGCAGGAACTGTCAGCGCAACAGATCCAAACGGTGATGAGCTCTCCTATTATATCACAGCAGGTAATTCTTATGATCCGTTTAAGATAAACCGTAGTACCGGCGAGATACAGGTAGCAAAAACAGAAGAACTCTACTGGCAGGATTATACCCTTACCATAGATGTGACCGATGGAACTTCGCCGGTTTCCAAAACGGTCGATATCACCGTTGAGGGAGGCTATACGGGCATTCAGAACCTGTCACACAGTGTTGACATTTACCCGAATCCTGTGATTAACGGATTCATAGAGATAAATGCGACTGCCGGAATTGCCGGAATTGAAATCTATAATCTGACCGGCAAACGGGTTATGAGCCTGCTTAACGAAGGCGGAAGTCGCCGGATAAACGTTCCGCTGAAGAACGTCGAAGCAGGTGTATACATGCTGAAATTAAGATTCAGTGATGATACAATGACAGCCAGGAAGATCCTGGTGAGATAGATTGCTATTGCTCAAACTCCAGGACAGGTAGTGACAGTTCCATGATTCCTTATCGGCACTGCCACTGCAGTTCCCTGTGATTTCCAGTATTATGTCAAGATATATTTTGTTTTTCCTTATGGTCTTTCCTGCCCTGAGCCTTGCACAGAATATCCGGGTAAGCGGCATTGTGAAAGACGATAATTCCGGGGAAACCCTGATAGGAGCCAATGTACTGTTTGCTGAAGGAATGGGAACCGTAACGGACATCAATGGAGGGTTTTCAATGAATGTTCCTCCAGGTGATTACCAGATCCAGATTTCCTATGTTGGCTACCAGACTATCCGGCAGGATATCTCCGCCGCAGGGAAACCTTTGTTCCTTGAATTTTTCATGGAATCACTGGTGATAGACGAGGTCATTATAACAGCCGATGTTGCCCGCTCACGAAAAACCCCGGTGGCTTTTTCCAATGTGCTGCCCGGCAAGATCGCGGAGGAACTATCCAACCAGGACATCCCCATGATCCTGAACTCCACGCCCGGGGTTTACGCCACCCAACAGGGTGGAGGCGACGGAGATGCAAGGGTGACCATTCGCGGGTTCAACCAGCGTAATGTGGCCGTTATGATCGACGGTGTACCCGTCAATGATATGGAAAACGGATGGGTCTACTGGTCAAACTGGTTCGGACTGGATGCCGTGACCCGGACCATCCAGGTTCAAAGGGGACTCGGAGCATCCAAACTGGCCCTGCCGGCCGTTGGGGGGACCATCAACATCCTTAGCAAGGGGATCGAAAACGATCTTTCCGGCAACCTTGAACAAAGCTTCGGAAGCGATGGCTTCCTGCGCACCACCTTCGGGATCAGTTCCGGTAAACTGAAAAACGACTGGAGCTTTACGGCCGCCGGTTCCTATAAGCGTGGAAACGGTTTTGCTCAGCAAACCTGGACCGAAGGTTATTTTTATTTCCTGCGGGCCGATAAAAAGATCGGGGATCATCTGCTTGGATTTTCCGTATTCGGCGCCCCGCAATCCCACGGACAGCGATCCTACAAGGTGGCCACAGCGGGTTATGACAAGGAATATGCTACCGGATTATTCGAAGGAAGTTCTGATCTGTATTCGGTTATGACCGACCATAACCAGGGAGGTATCGACAATGAACAATTTAATACCCTTCTCGGGGGATTCGGATTGGATACCATCAGCGTGCAGCCCTATTACACAAACTTCATTGATACTACCGGGACCCTGGGAAACGGGATCCGGTACAACCAGCACCAGGGCATGCTGCAGCGTTTCGACATCGTGGGAACAGATACCGTTTACGGACCTAATGAACCCTATACCGAGCGGGTCAACAAGTACCATAAACCACAATTCACCTTTCGTCATTTCTGGGAGATAAATCCCCGGATGACCCTTTCCAATATAGGCTATCTTTCCATTGGTAAAGGCGGCGGGGTAAGGTTAAAAAGTTCCTCCGGCATGATGGATTCCAACGGTTATATGGACTTTCAGAACCTTTATGCCACCAATAAAACGAGTCCCTGGCTAAGCACACCTGACGGACAGCGGGTTAATAATTATATGCGGATACTGAAAAACGAGCATTTTTGGTACGGGCTCCTGTCAACCTTGACATACAAATATTCGCCTTCCTGGACTTTTAGCGGGGGACTTGACCTGCGCAGTTATACCGGCCGGCATTTCGAGGAGGTTTACGACCTGATGGGCGGGGATTATACAATGAGCTACTCGGATGCGAACCGGGAACCGGGTGTGCACCTGAAGGAAGGCGATAAGAATAATTATCATAACGACGGACTGGTAAACTGGGGGGGACTGTTTTTTCAGACCGAGTATTCAAATGATAAATTATCGGCCTTTATTAACCTTACCGGGGCAGTGTCGGGATACAAACGGATCGATTATTTTATGAAAAAAACATTGCAGGTCGGAGATACTGTTTTGAATATAGGCTGGGAAGACACCATATCCTATGAGGGAAACATATATGACAGGAATTCTCCGGGACTTGAATACAATAGCACAGGGTGGGAATGGTTCCCGGGTTATACTGTCAAGGGAGGAGTCAATTATAACCTGAACCCAAAAATGAATGTTTTCGTAAACCTTGGATACCTGAATAAAGCTCCCCGGTTTAGTAATGTATT
>JAUVKJ010000222.1 GCA_030592145.1 Bacteroides sp. | reverse complement strand
AATCAGCCATTTTCCGTCCCGGTCCGCCCTTACTGATTTTGTTACACCGTTAAAATGCACCGTTATTTTCTCCCTGGCATCGGCCCATCCCCATACATTGATGTCCTGGTTTCTCTGCAGGACCATATTGCTACCGATGATCTTTGACAGTAGAACTTCAGCATTTATTACTGATGTCATTATCAGGGCTACTGACAATATGAAAACTTTTCTGAATAGAATGGATTTCATAGGTAATGGTTTTTAGGATTAGAATTATTTTTTTTTCGGGGTCCGTTTAGCGAAATGTAAAAATAATAATTTTAAACTTCGCATCGATAGCCCCTTTCTATCGCTGCACCCGGGCGTTACCCTGCCAGATGCTCCAGACCTGATCCTCGTCTGCAGGCTGGGCATAGTCGGTATACAGGGTCGTGGCAAGGGCGCCTGTTGCCCAGCCGAACTGTATCCATTTTTCGGGTTCCCATTCCCTCAGGATGGCATACAAAATACCGCCCACAAAACCATCACCACCACCGATCCTGTCCAGCACATAAATCTCGCGCGGTTCCGCGACATGCCACTTTTCACCAACGGAGACAATTGCCCCCCAAATATGAAGATTGGTACTGATCACTTCCCTCAGAGTGGTTGCAAAAACGGCCGTGTCGGGATATACTTCCTTCGTTTTGTTGATCATGCCCTTGAATCCTTCAATTTTTGAAGCCAGGTCCTTACCCCCTGCCTCGGGACCTTCGATGCCCAGGCATAACTGGAAATCCTCTTCATTCCCTACCAGTATATCCGACACGGATGCAATCTCCTTGAAAATTTCATGGAGTTCTTTCTCCCGGCCTTCCCAGAAGGAAGCCCTGTGATTCAGGTCAAAAGAGATCCTGCTACCGTGCTTTTTGGCTGCTCTTGCTATCTCCAGGCAGAAGGTTCCGGTTTCAGGTGACAGGGCGGCGATCAATCCTGACATATGTACGATCTTAACGCCTTCCTCACCGAAGATCCGTTCCAGGTCAAAATCCTTCACATTCAGTGTCCGCCCTACCTCGCCGGCCCGGTCGTTGTAAACACGGGGACCCCTGGAACCATAACCGCTGTCGGTGATGTTAATCTGGTGCCGGTACCCCCAGGGACCTCCCTGTTCAAGCTCCGGTCCCTCGTAATCCATATGCCGGCCGGAAAGATTATCCTTAATGATACTTGTAATGGGACTCCCTTTTACAAATGTTGTCAGAACCTTGACCGGCAGCCCCAGGTATGATGATACATTTCCAACATTGGTTTCCGCGCTCGTAACGGTCAATAGAAAATTGTCGCTGCAATGAACCGGTTGTCCCTTGGCCGGGGTCAGCCGTGTTCCCATGCTTGTAGGTGTCAACATTGCGTAGCTGGCATCTTTACGTAATTCCATTATTTTAAGCGTTATAAATAGATGAAGCCGTCTCTCCTCCCCTTCCGGTCCAGTTGGAATGAAAAAATTCCCCGCGGGACTTGTCAACACGCTCATAGGTGTGTGCACCGAAGTAATCACGCTGGGCCTGCAGCAGGTTGGCGGGCAGACGCTCTGAACGGTAACCGTCGTAATAGTTCAGGGCCGTTGCTATGGCCGGTACGGGAATACCGTTCCCGATGGCGGTTGCCACGACCTTTCTCCAGCTGGCCTGCGCACTTTCAATCTTTTCCTTGAAGAAAGGATCGAGCATCAGGTTTTCCAGGTCCGGGTTCCTGTCGAATGCTTCCTTAATGTTCCCGAGGAAGGCGGAACGGATGATGCATCCACCGCGCCACATCAGGGCAATGCCTCCATTATTCAGTTTCCATCCGTACTCTTTGGCTGCGGCACGCATAAGCACATATCCCTGGGCATAGGATACGATCTTTGATGCGAAAAGCGCCTGCCGCAGATCCTCGATGAATTCCCCGGGCTCTCCCCTGAATTCGGGTTTCGGTCCGCTCAGGACCTTTGATGCCCTTACCCTTTCATCCTTCTGGGCGGACAGGGTGCGCGCAAATACCGCCTCACCGATCAGGGTAAGCGGGATGCCCACATCCAGGGCAGCAATGGCAGTCCATTTCCCGGTACCTTTTTGTCCGGCCGTATCAAGGATCTTGTCAAGGATCTCTTCTCCATCCTCCTTAAAAGCAAGTATATCGCGGGTGATTTCGATCAGGTATGAATCCAGTTCTCCCTCGTTCCACTCACTGAATACTTTATGCATTTCCTTGTTCGACATTCCGAGGAGGTCCTTCATTAACTGGTAGGTTTCACAGATCATCTGCATGTCACCGTATTCGATGCCGTTGTGGACCATCTTTACAAAATGACCTGCTCCGTTTTCCCCGACCCAGTCGCAACAGGGACTCCCGTCCTCCACCTTTGCAGAGATATCCTGAAATATCTCCTTTACATGCGGCCACGCATCGGGAGATCCGCCTGGCATAATAGACGGACCGAGCAGGGCTCCTTCTTCACCGCCGGATACACCGGTACCTATATACAGGAGGCCTTTCTCCTCCACGTACCTGGTCCTGCGGTTGGTATCCGGGTAATGTGTATTCCCTCCGTCAATGATGATATCGCCTGGTTCCAGGTGGGGGATCAGCTGTTCAATGAAGGAATCCACGGCAGCTCCTGCCTTAACAAGCATCATTACCTTGCGGGGACGCTTGAGGGATTTCACAAATTCCCCGATGCTGTGTGTCCCGATAAAATTTTTCCCGGCTCCGCGCCCGTCGATAAATTTATCCACTTTTGCGGTGGTCCGGTTGAATACGGCCACCGTGTATCCGTGGCTTTCCATGTTCAATACCAGGTTCTCGCCCATAACGGCCAGACCGATCAATCCAATGTCTGCTAATTTTTCCATTTTCAATAGGTTTGTTTACTTTTTAAGACTTACTATATTTTGGCCCGAAATGGCTATATTTCAATTATATACAATAATCACTGAGTACCTGAAATCCTAGCTTCTCAAGTACCGGGCCTGCTCCTGTTCTGTCATTGATGATCTCTGCCCTGAAGACCCCCGGTTCCCGGCGAACCGGGTAGGATGCCCGCAGGAATTCAAACCTGCCCGGATCCTCTCGCAGCGCTGTATCGTCCCGAAGCACATCATAGGCCTGCCTGGAAATTTCCAGCAGTATATCCTGCAGGTTCATACCTGTGCCATCCAGTACTATTTCCTTGATTTCGGGCTCAGGCAGGTTATCCGGCCGCCACTCATCCAATTCCAGTCCAAAAAACCTGCTCACCGCCTGTACACTCATACCTGTGGCATTTGCCTTTCCATCGGTGGAATACCCGGCTATATGCGGTGTGGCAATATCTGTCGCCGCCATCAACTCAAGGTCCGGGTCCGGTTCCCCTTCCCATACATCAAGGACAGCACCTGTCAGTTTTCCCGATACCAGGGCTTTCTTCAGTGCCCTGCCATCAACCACCTCACCCCGGGAGGTATTTATCAGTATCACCTTCCTGTCAAGTCCACCAAAAAAAACCTCATCCACCAAATGAGAAGTTTTGTCCTGCCCGGAATGATTCAGGGGAACATGCAGGCTGATGATATCCGCTTCTTTCCGGATCCTTTCGATATCAACAAAATCGTCCGGGCCCTCTTTCCTGGCCCTTGGCGGATCGTTCAGCAGGACCTTCATACCAAGGGCCCTGCTGATACGCTCAACCTTACTGCCCACATGTCCCACACCCACGATCCCTATGGTTTTATCCTTCAGTGAAATACCTTTCCGGTTTGCAAGGGTAAGCAGTACCGACAGGAGATATTGTTCTACGGAAGATGAATTACAGCCCGGTGCGTTGGACCATGCAATTCCCCTGCGTTCACAATATTCGGTGTCGATATGGTCATAACCTATGCTGGCTGCTGCAATGAATTTAACGGAAGAGCCTTTC
>JAUVKJ010000330.1 GCA_030592145.1 Bacteroides sp. | reverse complement strand
GACCGAAAACATTCTTTTTTATATCAATCCGTATAACAAGGGCGCTGTCCTGGGCCGCAAGGAGATTGACTTTTTCCTGAAACAGCAGGACATTGAGCCCCAGCCTTCCCATTATGTCCCCTGCAGTAACCCGGAGATCATTGTCCGCATTCTGCACAATGTCATTAATGCCTCCCATAAATCCGGATACAGGGAAAAAGCAGTACTTTTTGAAGGGGTTCTCAGAATGATCTCCGGCAACGAATCAACTACCGGGTAAAGGCCTCCGTTCATATACGGTAATAATCCCTGTACCATCCGATGAACTTTTTTACGCCATCGTGAATGGGCGTGCCGGGTGAATAACTGAAATGCCTGGCCAGGTCCGAAACATCCGCCCAGGTTTTTTCCACTTCCCCCGGCTGAATGTGGATCAGGTTCATCTCTGCCTTTTGTCCGAGCTCTTTCTCGATGGCCCGGATGAAATCCATAAGTTTTACCGGTTTGCTGTTCCCGATATTGTAGAGACGGTAAGGGGCGGTTGAAAACGCCGGATCCTGTGGAGATTCATCCTTCCCTGCCGGTTGCGCAGGAGATTCCATTACCCTGATCACACCCTGCACGATATCATCGACATAGGTAAAATCACGCTCCATCCTGCCTTCGTTATGTACATTTATGGCCTGGCCTGAGAGAATGGATTTTGTAAAAATATACAGGGCCATATCGGGCCTGCCCCACGGTCCGTAGACCGTAAAGAACCGTAGTCCGGTTACAGGGATGCGGAACAGGTGGCTATAGGAATGAGCCATCAGTTCATTGCTTTTCTTGCTGGCCGCATACAGGCTGGCAGGGTGGTCAACGTTCTGATGCACCGAAAAGGGCATATGCTCGTTCAGCCCGTATACACTGGATGTACTGGCAAACACAAGGTGCTCTACCGGATGGTAGCGACATGCCTCCAGTATATTCAGAAAGCCGGTGATATTGCTGCCAATGTAGGCATCCGGATGGGAAAAACTATAGCGGACCCCCGCCTGGGCGGCAAGGTTAACAACCAGGTCAAATTTCTCCTGCCCGAAAAGGGCAAGCAGGTTCTCCTTGTCTTCAAGGTCCATTTTAATAAACCGGTACTTATCAGAGATTCCGCTCGTAACGGGCTTGTTATAGCCGATTTTCCCGGACGGGATACCTGTTTCAGACAGCCTGGCATATTTCAGGTCCACATCGTAATAGTCATTTATATTGTCGAGTCCGACGATCTCATACCCTGTTCCAAGCAGAGATTTAACAAGGTGAAATCCGATGAATCCGGCCGTACCGGTCACCAGTATTTTCTTAACAGGATTTTTACTTGGCATAGCTTACGGCACGGGTTTCCCGGATAACGGTTATCTTGACCTGCCCCGGATAGGTCATTTCATCCTGTATCTTTTTTGCAATATCGTAAGAAAGGCTTTCGGCTTCCTTGTCCGACACTTTTTCGCTTCCCACTATGACTCTCAGTTCACGCCCGGCCTGTATGGCATAGGTCTTTGAAACACCCGGGTAGGAAAGTGCAAGGGCCTCAAGTTCTTTCAGGCGTTTAATATAAGATTCCACGATCTCCCGGCGCGCACCCGGACGGGCTCCGGAGATGGCATCACAGACCTGTACAATAGGTGCCAGCAGTGTTGTCATCTCAACCTCATCATGATGGGAACCGATGGCATTACAGACCTCTCCTTTTTCCTTGTATTTTTCAGCGAGTTTCATTCCAAGCACAGCATGCGGAATTTCCGGTTCGTCATCCGGCACCTTACCGATATCATGCAAAAGGCCTGCCCGTTTGGCCAGCTTGGCATTGAGTCCCAGTTCAGAGGCCATGATAGCACAAAGATTGGCTACCTCACGCGAATGTTGCAACAGGTTCTGCCCATAGGAAGAGCGGTATTTCATCTTGCCGACCAGCCGGATCAGTTCAGGGTGAATCCCGTGGATACCAATGTCGATGACGGTCCTCTTTCCCACCTCAACAATCTCTTCCGCGATCCGTTTCCTGGTCTTGTTGACCACTTCCTCGATCCTGGCCGGGTGTATTCTACCATCAGTTACCAGTTGATGAAGTGCAAGCCGGGCGATTTCCCTTCGAACAGGATCAAACCCGGAAAGAATGATGGCTTCAGGGGTGTCATCCACAATGATCTCGATTCCTGTAGCTGCCTCCAGGGCCCTGATATTCCTTCCCTCACGTCCAATAATGCGCCCCTTGATTTCGTCATTATCGATATTGAAAACGGTTACTGAATTCTCAATGGCCGTTTCCGTAGCCACCCGCTGAACGGTTTCTATGATAATTTTTTTAGCTTCGCGGTTGGCTGTCATCTTCGCCTCATCTATGATTTCGTTGATGGATGACATGGCCGAGGCCTTTGCATCATCCTTCAGTGATTCAACCAGTTGTTGCCTGGCTTCATCGGCGGAAAGGCCCGAGATCGCTTCCAGCTGCTCAACCTTTTGCTGATGTGATTTATCAAGTTCCTCCTTTTTCTTCTCAAGGATCTCCATCTGGTGAGACAGATTATCCCTGATCGTATCCACCTCCTTGCTTTTCCGCTGAACCTCTTCAATCTTTTGCGAGATGGTTCCTTCTCTCTGCTTTAATCTGTTCTCGTCGACCAGAATTCTTTGGTTCATTTCATTGATGGCCGTCTCATGTTCCGATTTCAGTTGAAAGAATTTCTCTTTTGCCTGCAATATCTTGTCCT
>JAUVKJ010000073.1 GCA_030592145.1 Bacteroides sp. | reverse complement strand
ACAGCTTTTAAAGTGGAAGCCGAAAAGAAAATTTTGAAACAGTAAAAACCGGAGCCTATATGCAACATTTTTTGTAGATTAGTATATTCCGAAAATATTAATTTAAGTCATTATGAACTATCGAAAATTAGGCAAAACCGGTTTTGATATCTCCAGGATATCCCTTGGCACATGGCAGGTAGGAGGGAGGTGGGGATCTGAATTTGACCATAAGAATGCCGACCGCATTCTCAACCTTGCTGTTGATAAGGGGATTAATTTTATTGATACTTCCGATTTATACGGGGATGGTGAAAGTGAAAAAGCCATCGGCCGGCTGGTCAGGAACCGCTCCGAACGGATCTATGTGGCCACCAAATGCGGCCGGAAATTGAAACCGCACATCAGCGAATCATATACTCCGGAAGCATTGCGTGGATTTGTTGAGGACAGCCTTTCCAATATGCAGATGGAAACCCTTGACCTGGTGCAGTTGCACTGTCCGCCTAACCAGGTGTATTACCGTCCCGAGATATTTGAATTGTTCGATCGCCTGAAAGAGGAAGGCAAGATCCTGAACCTGGGTGTCAGCGTGAAAAAGGTAGAAGAGGCCCTGAAGGCCATTGAATATCCGAATGTGACGTGCGTCCAGATCATATTCAACATGTTCCGCCAGCGGCCGGCGGAAAGATTCTTCCGGCAGGCCTGCAAAAAGGAGGTCGGGATCATTGTCAGGCTTCCACTGGCCAGCGGTTTGCTGACCGGAACGCTGAAAAAGGATACGAAATTTGAGAAAGCCGACCACAGGAATTTTAACCGTAAAGGCATATTATTCGATAAGGGGGAAACATTTTCCGGGGTTGATTATGAGACGGGACTGAAAGCCGTCGGTAAATTGAAAAAGCTGTTCCCCGGGAAGAAAAATATTGCTTCCATTGCACTCAGGTGGATACTGATGCACGAAGAGGTGAGCTGTGTCATTCCTGGAGCATCAAGGGCCGAGCAGGTTACTTCAAACCTTTCCGCGGAAGACCTGCCCGGATTGACGGAGTATGAATTATATCAAATAGAGGAGATCTATAATAACAATATTAAGCCCATGGTGCACCATCTCTGGTGATGCTCGACGAAGGGATTCAATTATTCTGGTTGGGATTTGTGGCAGTCAGGAACACAAACTAATTTACTTCAACAATTCCTGAGTTTGCAAGATACTCAATGCTTTTTCGGTGGTTCTCAAAACATTCCTCCTTGCTGTCTACAGCCAGTAGCTCAAAGGCAGCGTATTTGACCTTGTTGTCTGACATCAGCTTAAACACCTTTTTAAAGGGGAGGGGGTTGTCCATCAGGACGGGTTGGAAAGCTCCTTCCGCACCGCACTTAAGGTGGGTTGTGAACCATCGTCCGGGGATGGTTCCCAGGTATTCAGCCACTGCTTCGGGATCGGCAACTCTCCTGCAGGAAGGCAGGAAGGGATTGGCTGTATCGAACTGAAACCCGACCAGCGATGTTCCTGCAAAGAAATTGTCCAGTCCCATGACCTCGTCCATACCAAACCAGGGTTCAACGATGTTCTCAAGTATGAACTGAACTCCCTGCTCTTTTGCAACTCCGGCACAGGAATCTGCAAGTGAAGTTATGTAGTCAAGTTCTTCCCGGGTCCAGCCGGCCTTGTTTTGATCAGCGGAAAATTCCGACCAGGACAGGATGGACCTGAGGAGACCCGGTTTGCCGAAGACAGCCGTATTGCGGACAGCCCGGTCAAATACTTCACGAAAATCAGGATCGAACAGGTCCTTGTGAATCTCGTAAATGATTTCGACATTCTTCTCTTTTGCATAGGCTGAAATAAGCCGGCAGTCTTTTTCGCCGAGTTCCGCCGATGGGTCCCGTAACTCGATAAATGCATAGCCTTCAGCAGAGGCAAAATCAAGAATTTCTTTCAGGTTGCCTACGCCTAAGGGCATGGCATTTAAGAAATTTTGAGTAGAAAATCCGAGTTTGATGCCCGGAAACTGATCGGATACCTTCATGTTATTTTACGATTGGTTATGCACCCAACTCCCAGCGCCTGAAATAGAGTCCCTGGCGTACGATCGGCAGGCACTTGTATTCGATTGCGGCTATTTCATCAGGGCTCAAAGGTGAAAATTCAGATGCAATCTTTACGTTTTCTTCGATCTGTGCCAGGTTATCAACACCTACGATGGTCGTGCTAACTGGCAGACTCATATTGTATTCGAGGGCTTCTTTGATGGTCAGCGCTCCGGGCAGTTTTGTAGCCAATCTCCGGGGCTGTTCCTCAAGTGGCGGAGGAGTCCAGGTCGACAGCATTCTCCCGCGGGTGGCAACTTTCATAGAAATGATCCCCATTCCTTTTTCAAGTACCTTTGGAAGCAGGTAGTTCTTGAAGCTCAGGTAATGTACATCCGCACCGTTTATGGCCATAAGGATGGTATCAAAATCATACCTCTCAATGCATTGCAGAAGAATCATAGGCTCATAGTGTCCCGTGATCCCAAGATGTTTTACCATTCCTTCTGATTTTGCTTTCTCCAGGGCATTAATGGCCCCATCGTCGGCAAATATCCGATCGACCTGTTCCTGTGTCCTGATATTGTGCAACTGCCACAGATCAAGATGATCGGTCTGAAGGCTCTTGAGACTCTGCTCCAGAAGACGCATGGAGCCGTCATAGGTCCTGTCATGAGTTTTGGAGGAGATCCAGACTTCCTTGTGTCTTGTTTTCAGTACCCTTCCAATATTTTCCTGGCTGAGTCCCTTTCCATAACTGGCAGCTGTATCTATATAGTTGACACCCAGATCGATAGCACGATTAATAATCTTTTCGGATTCTTTTTCCATTCCTTTAATCTCAATGGTGGCCTGTCCGCCCAGGCTGAAAACACCCACCTTATACCCGGTTTTTCCCAGGGCATTGGTGGGCATGGAGGCAAAGGTCCTGGGATTAAAAGGCAGGTCCTTTTCAGGAGGGTTTGGCATGGCGGGTGCTGTATCAGAAGCATTTACAGTCTGGGAAACCATACCCAGGCCGACGGCTCCGGCCATGCTGGTGCCCAGGAATCTTCTGCGGTTCAATTTTTTTTTGGATTTCATAATGCCGGATTTGTGGTTTTATGGAGTCAAGATAACAAAAAACCCGGAGTAAGGAGGTATTGTTAATTCTGTAATGGATCAGCCGAAGATGGAAAAGTGGACGCTCCCGTATTTTCTCAGTTCGAGAAAACGAGGGTGGGTGCTGAAAGAATTATTTTTTCCGTGCTCCAGGATGAACCAGCCTTCATCGACGAGAATACCGGCTTCGAGCACCCGGCCTGGGATCTCCGGAATGATTTCCAGGTCATAGGGTGGATCTGCAAAAACAATATCGTACCGGGTGTGACTGTGTTTGATGAATTTCATGGCATCTGAACGGATAATCCTGACATTTTTCATGCCAAGGTTTCTGATGGTTCGTTGAAGAAACCGGGTTGTCCTGCTGTCAATTTCAATCATGTCAACCTCCGCGGCTCCGCGTGATGCAAACTCAAAACCTATACTCCCGGTTCCGGCAAACAGGTCAAGTACTGAAAGCCCGTCAAAATCATAAATGTTCGCAAGGACATTGAATAAGCCTTCCCGGGAGAAGTCGGTCGTTGGCCTGGCCCTGAATGAGGAGGGCACGGGTATATGCCGTCCCTTGTATGTTCCGCTGATTATTCGCAATGGTATAATCGTAACAGGCTCAGCAAGGAATGTTCCTGTATCTTATGAAAGGCAGGAGGGTACCTGAACCCTGGCGGTGCAGGCTGGTAAGTCAGGTTCCTGAAGTACCTTTTCAACAGGGAGGGCCGGTCTGAGAATTTATCTATTTC
Organism: Bacteroides sp.; assembly: GCA_030592145.1. Classification (GTDB taxonomy): domain Bacteria; phylum Bacteroidota; class Bacteroidia; order Bacteroidales; family SM23-62; genus SM23-62. Next base: position 3,798 of record JAUVKJ010000073.1, on the reverse strand, counting down.
ACCCGAGAGAATGACCGGTGTAATATCCTGGTCAAGTCCCAGTTTATCGAATACAAAAAGAATGAAATAAATGAGGTCTTCCTCGCTCCTGAACCTGAAATTATTATGGTATTTCAGTTGTCTGTTCTTTTTGACAATGATATCGAAATGATCTTCATTGAAATTGATCCCTGCCAGTATGCCCGTTTCATTTTCACCTGACATCAGGGCATCGATAAGGGGAGTTGCCTGGTGGAAAAATCCTGTATTCAGCCAGGTTTTAAGGTAGAGGTTTGCAATATCGGAGTAAACCGGGAAAATAAGGTAAGCATCTGCTTGTTTAAGGTAATTGTAATGCAATTCATCCAGATCGTTAAGTATATGGTTGAATTCAAAATACAACTTCAGATGGTCCCTGTCGAAAAGGGCGGCGGGGAGTAAGGTTGAACGGGTGTCATTATGGATGCAGGATACACCCTGATATGGTCTCTGGAGAAAAGGGTCCTGCTCCAGGATCTTTTTAATCAGGTCATACTGCTGGTCCGGGTTGGCAGTTCTATCAAACCTGTATCTTTTCAGACACAGGTATTTCAACCCGGCAGGATCAAGAATGGCAAATAAAAATCCATCCAGGGTGGACTGGATGGACAGGTGGTAGGATGGAGTATTGTTTATGTCTAATGTTTCATCAAGAAGCTCAAATTGAAGCATACCGGATGGTTTACTCCCAGTTACCGGCATTATTGGTAGCTTCTTCGAGGGAGCCAACTTTCAAACCCGGGTAACCTGTAATTGTCTCCCGGGTTTCCTTGTAATTAATGATCAGCTGACGGTCAAGTCCCGCAAGAAGCACATCATAGGGAACTTTGGCCTCAAAGACATTGATCTTGACCTTTGATCCGGTTAGAAGAATGCCTGCACCCATCTCGAATTCAAATCCGGTTGTGAAGGGTGCATACCTGAGCGAATCAATGTAATAGCTGGCAGTGAAAAGTGAGTCCTTAACACTCATTTTAATGGTGTCACGGGTGATCAGACCGTCCTTCAATGCCTGGATCTCAGCCTTTTTTCTCCCCAGTTCCTCAATCATCGAATCAGGTACTGATCCGATAGCCTGCACCACCCTGAATGAATCGGTTTTCAGAAAATTGATCAGGGTGTCGAAATCGGCAGTGAAACGTTTGTGTTCTGCCCTGAAAGCAACCTGGGCTTTACGTATATCTTTCAATCGCTGGATGGTAGCCACTTCTCTTCTGTCCTTTTCCTTATTGAAGCGAATGGGTTTCTGGATACTTTCCCAGAGGAGATACCCCAGAATAATAATGGCCACCAGTAATACTACCTGAATAACTGTTTTCATGTTTGCAGGAAAGATTTGGTTTAGTTCAGGTTCAAAATTAATATAAAAAATTAAATTTAAAATCTAATTCTCTTAATTCTTCCAATCTGTGCTAAAAAACCATATTACTGATCTGTTGAGAGAAAACCTGGACTACGAGCCCACACGTTCGCAGGAAGAATTGATAAAACTCCTGGCCGGATTTATTACCCCCGGAAACGATATGGATGTATTGCTTGTGAATGGATATGCCGGAACCGGTAAGACCACCATGGTGCGTTCCCTGGTAATGACCCTTGAAAGATTCAGGCAAAAATATGTTTTGCTTGCACCTACCGGGAGGGCTGCGAAAGTATTGTCCTCCTATACAGGTAAACCTGCCTATACAGTGCATAAGAAGATTTACAGGCAGAAATCGGCAAAAGACGGGCTGGGGATCTTTGAACTTGACAGGAACCTCACGGCGAATACCCTGTTTATCGTCGATGAGGCTTCGATGATTGCCAATAAGGAGCAGGAAATCAAGGTGTTTGCTTCCGGAAAATTACTGGATGATCTCATTGAGTACGTTTACAGCAAGGAGGGTTGCAAACTGGTGCTTTTGGGCGACACGGCCCAGCTCCCACCTGTGGGACTGGATGTTAGTCCAGCGCTAGACCCCGACGTTCTTGCCACTTATAACCTGACGGTTTACAAGGGATTCCTGGATGATGTAGTGCGGCAATCGCGTGGATCAGGCATTCTTATAAATGCTACCAGGCTCCGGAAAGAGGCCGGAAAGGGATCCCGGAACTGGCCTCAGTTCAGCATCGGTGATTTGAATGATATCCGTCGTATCCATGGTTCTGATCTGATCGATGAGATATCGGACGCTTACGGCCGGTTTGATATGGCCAATACCATCGTGGTTACACGCTCAAACAAGCGGGCCAATCAATACAATGAAGGGATCAGGAATAAGATCCTTTGGAGGGAGGGGGAGATCACCCCCGGGGATATGCTGATGGTGGTTCGCAATAACTATTTCTGGACACAGGATGAGCCGGAGATGGATTTTATTGCAAACGGAGATATTGCGGAAATTACCGATATCAGGGGAAGGCAGGAAAGATATGGTTTCCGCTTTGCGGACGTGACGCTCAGGTTCCTGGATTACAAGTCAGGGGAACTGGATGTCAAGATCATGCTGGATACCATTACGCTTGAATCCGCTTCCCTCGGGTTTGAAGAGAACCGGCAGCTGTATTTCAATATCCTGGAGGATTTCCCGGAAATTAAAAGCAAGAAGAAAAAATTTGAAAAGGTTCGGGAACATCTTTTTTACAACGCTTTGCAGGTCAAGTTTGCCTATGCGGTAACTTGCCATAAAGCCCAGGGGGGACAATGGGATGCTGTTTTTGTTGATCAGGGGTACATCACTGAAGAAATGATCAACAGGGAATACTACCGCTGGCTCTATACAGCGGTGACACGGGCTTCAAAAAGAGTGTACCTGGTGAATTTTAACGATCGTTTTTTCAGGGAGGATTAATTGAAGGGATGTGCATGCTCCGGATTATTCCCCGATGATCTTTACAAGTACTCTCTTCCGCCTCATGCCGTCGAACTCACCGTAAAAGATCTGTTCCCATGGACCGAAATCGAGCCTTCCTCCGGTGACAGCCACCACTACCTCCCTGCCCATTATGGTCCTTTTCAGATGCGCATCTGCATTATCCTCAAAGCCATTATGCCGGTACTGGGAATGGGGTTTCTCGGGGGCCAGTTTTTCCAGCCAGACCTCGAAATCATGATGAAGGCCGGATTCATCATCATTGATAAAAACCGAGGCTGAGATGTGCATAGCGTTCACCAGGCAGAGACCTTCCTGTATTTCACTTTCGGCAAGACATTGCATTACTTCAGGCGTGATGTTGACCAGCTGCCTGCGCCGGGCTACTTCATACCATAATTCCTTTCTGTATGATTTCATTGCTGTTTATTTTCGATGTGAGTTATTCTATGCCCAGGTCTTTTTTGATCTGAGCTATCCTGGTTTCCAATTCCTGCCTTGCCTCTGCATATTTTTCCCTGTTTCGGAGGGATCCCCTGACACTGAAATAGAATTTTATTTTGGGCTCCGTGCCCGAAGGGCGTATGGAAACCCTGGACTGGTCTTCGGTGATATACTGAAGAACATTTGATCTGGGGAGGGAGATGGGGGATTTGGTTCCGCCCAGCCTGTCCAGGCTGCTGCTTTCGAGATAATCGTTAACCAGGATCACCTTAGACCCTGCCAGTTCATTGGGGGGAGAGTTCCGGAAATTTTCCATCATACTGGCAATGATCCCGGCGCCTTCCTTTCCGGTTTTATATATAGAGGTCAGTTGTTCAAGGTAAAACCCGAATTCCAGGTAGATGTCGAGCAATAATTCATACAGTGATTTTCCCTCTTCCCGGGCCCAGGCGGCGGTCTCAGCAATGAGGGCGCAGGACATCAC
>JAUVKJ010000216.1 GCA_030592145.1 Bacteroides sp. | reverse complement strand
ACAGGAAAAAAATTCCGGTTCAATGGTAACACATGGATCGATATTCCGGATCATCCGACTATTCCGGAAAATCCTGAGTGCTATAACTCTGAGTTCAACTATATTACACATGTCCCCCTGAATCATCTCCATGCGGGAGATAATACCTTCGAAGGCACCTCCGGAGGCCAGACCTGTTTTAATTTCAACTGGGGCCAGTGGGGATGGTATGTAATGCTTGTAAGAATTTATTATGGTCCGGAAAAGCTGCATCCAACCGGGAGCATTGCCTCCCACCCTTCAGGTTCGGATGTGATTGAACAGGATACGATAGTGGTTGACGCTTACAGCTCCGTTGGAATAAAACAAGTTGATCTGCTTGGGAAATACATGGGATACGATGAGAATGGTGACGGAATATATCTGGATTGGCACCGGAATTACCATACCCCTGCCCTGGAAGGTCATATCGGGTCCGGCAAAGATCCTCCTTACAAATTTGTATGGGATAATCAATGGATTCCCGACCAGGCGCCGGGATCAGTTTCATTCATGGCCCGCATCCGTGACAGCAGTAATGTATGGTTCGTAACAGCGATAGTTGACAGTATTTCACTGGTAAGACCCGAAGGCGTTTCCGTTAAAATGTTTACTGCTGAAGAGGTTCCCCAAAAATTCTGGGTCCGGGCAGGACAACAAAGATTCTGCTACATAAACATCGACAACCTGTCAAATGCATGCAATGCCATACTTGTCCACCGGACATGGAACGGTCAGTTAGGAGGTGCCGGAAGCGGAACCATATTAAATCCGCTCTCTGTAAACACCTGGCAGGGGAGAGTGGGTGGAGTAAACCATAATTATGCCCTTTCCAGGGTAAGGGTACCCGTAAAATCCTTAAAAGGAGGAAGTAATCGTGTGGGATATCATTCAACTACAATACATCATGGAATTGAGATCCTGTGGCCGGGACCTGCAATCCTGATCAGGTATAATGTGAATGCACCTAAGGTGGAAACTCCTGTAATAGAACCTGTCCCCGGAAAATATATCATGCCCCTGGAAATATCTATGTCATGCGGGACTTCCGGAGCAGAAATTTACTATACCACCGCCGGCACCGATCCAAATGACGGATCCACCAGATATAAAAGAGTTTTTAACATCAGAGATTCTGCCACCATTACAGCGATGGCCACCAGATTTGATTACTTCCCGAGTGATGTGGCTCAACATCATTACATCCCTTATCATTTCCCCCGCCTGCTGGATGCCTGCAGAGGAGAAAATCCAAATTCCGTAGAAATTAAATTTAACAAGCCTGTTGATAAAGCAAGCGCTGAAGATCTTTTAAACTATAGTTTGAACAATGGCGGAATCATAACCAGGGCCACAATGGATCCCGGTGACAGTTTAAAAATTGTTTTAACTGTTGAAGGAATGGAGGAAGGTGCAGAATATACGATCACGGTAAATAATGTATTGGATGATACAGGAACATCTATACCTGTCAATTCATCGTTACCTTTCATATATGCATATATCATGGAAATTACTGCCAGTGATGCCTATGATGAACACATTGCTGAGAATACAATCGACGGAGACCTTTCCACATACTGGTCAGCCCCCGGAACATCAGGAGTCTGGATTCAATATGATCTGCGTACATTCAGACTTGTACGATCTGTTGATATAGCTTTTTATTTAGGTACTTCAAAAAGGAGTTACTTCATTATACAAACTTCACCGGATGGAATTAATTGGACAGAGGTTTACAATGGAGAAAGCAGCAAAAGCACCCTGGAACCTGAGGAATTTGATTTTGAGGATGTGATGGCCAGGTATGTCAGGATACTGGGTCTGGGGAATTCTGTATCAAGTTGGAACAGCTATACCGAGGTGCGGATTAACTGGCAATGGGAGACTTATGTTGCTGATGAACAAACCGCAGAAGAACTAAATGTATATCCTGTTCCGGCTTTTCATGGGTTCTGGGTTGAACTTCCTTTATGGCAAGAAAAGGCTGATATTTTTTTTATTAATACAATGGGACAAAAAAGTCAAGCCATCTTTCATGCTGATGCTTCCTGGATATCAACAAGTAATCTCGAAACCGGCGTATATTTTTTAGTAATACAAACGGATAAAAAGATTTTGCAAACTAAGATTTTAGTGCTTAAAGAATGAAGTTATGGCAAGGCTTATTTTCCGATACAAAACCTTGAGAAAATGTTGTTAAGGATCTCGTCGGTGGTGACTTCGCCGGTGATCTCGCCAAGGTAGTGGAGTACCTGGCGGATGTCCTGTGCGACGAGGTCAGATGGAAGGCCGGTCTGCAATCCTTCGTTAACGCGGTCAATGGCTTCCCCGGCACGGGAGAGAGCCTCGAAGTGACGGGCATTGGAGACCACGACATCGTTCTCGCCGGAGGGTTCTCCGCGGACCAGTTCGAGCAGGAGGGAGGCCAGGGTATCGATATTATCCCCATATGAAGCCGATATGTTGAGTACGTGATCGTCTTTGTCCAGGTTTTTGAAATTCCCGCGATCTGAGAGGGCTTCCAGTTGTCTGTCACTAAGGAAATCGATCTTGTTCATCAGGATGACAAGCTTCCGTGCACTGCCTTCAAGGCGTTTCTTGATTTTGCCTGCCAGCCGGTCAATTTCAGATACCTTCTGGGTAGCGTCAATGATGTACAATACGATGTAGGCCTGCTTTATTTTTTCGAATGTTTTTTCGATGCCTATGCTTTCAATAGTGTCGGATGTTTTCCTCAGTCCGGCCGTATCAATGAAACGGAATGAGAGTCCGTCCATCGTGATTACATCCTCGATGACATCACGGGTGGTACCTGCAATTTCGGATACAATGGCCCGGTCATCATGAAGGAGGGCGTTCAGGAGGGTTGATTTTCCTACGTTGGTCTTACCGGTAATGGCAACCGGGACACCGTTTTTGATGACATTGCCAAGCTGGAAGGATTTGACAAGCCGGTGTATCAGTGCGGAGATTTTATCGATGAGCTCCTGCAAGTCTTTTCGGTCGGCAAATTCCACATCCTCTTCGCTGAAGTCAAGTTCCAGCTCGATCAGGGAAATGAAGTTCAGCAACTGTTCCCTTAACTTTGCCAGTTCGGCGGAGAACCCGCCCCGCATCTGGTGCATGGCCACCCTGTGGGATGCGGCCGAACTGCTTGCAATCAGGTCGGCAACGGCCTCGGCCTGGGAAAGGTCCATCTTGCCATTCAAAAATGCCCTCATGGTGAACTCACCTGGTTCGGCCAGCCGTGCCCCGGCATTTACCAGGAGTTCAAGGATCTTCTGCTGGATATAGAGCGCCCCGTGGCAGGATATCTCGATCAGGTCCTCGCCCGTGTAAGAATGGGGCGCCCTGAAAAGGCTGAGCAGTACCTCGTCGATGATCTCTTCCCCGGAGATGATGCTGGCATAGTGGATGCTGTTCGCCGGGAGTTTATCAACGTTTTTTTCCCCGGAAGGGAAACGCACAAGTTTTCCCACAATGGCATAGGAATCCCTGCCCGAGAGGCGTAGTATTGAAATGGCCCCGTTGCCCGGTGGCGTTGCAATTGCGCAGATGGTGGCATCATCGATCATGCACGGTGGATAGGTTACGATTATTGTAAAACGAAGTTAGTGAATAATTCATTACTTTTGATCCTTATTTTAAGCTAAAAACAGAACTTCATGAGCGTACTTGTCAACAAAAATTCCAAAGTAATTGTGCAGGGATTCACAGGCAGTGAGGGAACTTTTCACGCTACACAGATGATCGAATACGGATCAAATGTCGTCGGGGGAGTGACCCCGGGGAAGGGGGGGAGTACCCACCTGGACCGCCCCGTGTTTAATACGGTCGAAGAAGCTGTCAGAAAAACCGGTGCCGATGTATCGGTTATCTTCGTACCCCCGGCCTTTGCCGCCGATGCGATCATGGAGGCCGCGGATGCCGGGATCAAAGTTATCGT
>JAUVKJ010000139.1 GCA_030592145.1 Bacteroides sp. | reverse complement strand
GCACTCAGTTCGACTTCATCTTTAATATCGGGAACAAATGCCATCAGCGGCTCTGTATCCTTTATAAGCAGGGTTTTTTGTCCCGTCAGCATCAGGCTGCCTGTCAGCAAAATACTCAGGATGGCCAGGGTTTTCGCAATTGTTTTCATTTTTCATCCTCCGTTATTGATTGTACGGTATACTGAACCCATCTATTGTGCCAAACCCTGTAAGTTTCAGGAAATGAAATGAATACAATTAAGCGAGTATTTAATAAACCGGATCAGGTGAACGGTTTTGAGGCATGGAGGTGTTCGAAAACGTACAGTTCAGGACCTGCCTCCTACAAGGATGATGCATTCGCCTTTTATTTCACGCTCCTGAACCTGTTCCAGTATCTCCTTCAGCGTGCCCCTGATATACTCCTCGTAAATCTTGGTAAGTTCGCGTGCCAGGCAGGCGGGCCGGTCATTTCCGAAAAGGCCTGCGAATTGTTCCAGGCTTTTTTTGATCCGGTATGGGGATTCGTAGAAAACCATTGTGCGTGTCTCCTCCCTGAGTTCTTCCAGTTTTTTCTGCCGTCCCTTTTTCAGCGGAAGAAAACCTTCAAAGCAAAAGCGATCACATGGTAATCCGGAGGCAACAAGGGCGGGTACAAAGGCGGTGGGACCGGGAAGGGCTTCCACCTCAATCCGGTTTCTCAGGCATTCTCTTATCAGCAGGTACCCCGGATCGGAAATGCCGGGCGTACCGGCTTCAGATACAAGTGCAATGCTTTCTCCCTGCATGATCCTCGAGGTCAGGGAAGCAAGAAATTTATGCTCGTTGAATTTATGATGGGAGAGCGTCTTTTTTACCAGCTTGTAGCGTTTTAACAGTATGCCTGTTTTTCGTGTATCTTCAGCAAGGATAAGGTCTACCTCCTCCAATACCCTTACGGCCCTGTAGGTAATATCTTCCAGGTTTCCGACAGGTGTTGGAACGATGAACAGTTTACTCATCCTGGTTTACAATAAACTTCCGCCTGACCAGTTCCAGGAGCATCTGAACAGATTCTTCTTCCATATCCCAGTCAAAGGACGAGGTTATGTAGTTAAAGGCCTCATTAAAGTTGGAAGCCCCATCGAGTATGTTGATGGCATTCTGGTAGCTGTCCCTGTCCCCGTTAAAGAGATCGTTAATCAGCTTGAACCGGTCGTTAATGCCGAGTGCAGAGCTGATGTTACGGATGGGTTTGGACTTGATCTTGCTGCTTATGTCCGCTTTTCTCCCGCTTTCTGTAAGGCTTTCGTTTATGAATTTTTTTTCTCCCTGGTATTTGTCCGCCAGAATGGCTTGTTCTGATGGTTTTCCGGCTTTCTTCACGTTGGCAGTGGTTTCAGCCGTTTGTTCCTGCCCGGTGGCAGTCGCTGCTGCGGGAATATTCCCGGGGGAGGTTTCCGCCTCCCGGTCTTTGGTTTCAGGAAGTTTTTCCCTGTCCGGGATGCTTGTCTCCAACTGAAGATCCCCCACCTTTTCATACAGTGCCCGGATCTTCCCGAGTATAATATCTATCTCAATTGACGGAAGGGGCTTTTCCACCTGCAGCCGGCTGATCTTCTCACCGATATCTCCAACCTGTCTGATAATCTTTTTGATCTTCTGTTCCATTAAATACGGGTTTTGAACAGCATACTGTTCACATTTGGTAATTTTACTCTCGAAAAAGATTAAATTTGCTCCTGTAAGGAATCTTCAACACTTCCTGTTCGTTGTAAAAGTAACGATAAAAATACGATTTTCTTACCTGATGTTTATTGAGAGTCCTTCAAATAAGTCTGAAAAAAGAGGATGGATCGAGGTGATTACAGGATCCATGTTTTCCGGGAAAACCGAAGAGCTGATCCGGCGCCTGAAACGGGCCACGATCGCCATGCAGCATGTGGAGATATTCAAGCCCCAACTCGACACCCGGTATTCTGAAGATGAAGTCATCTCTCACGACGAGAATGCCATCATGTCGACCCCGGTGACAACAGCCGGCAACATCCTTCTCATGTCGAGCGAAGTGGATGTGGTCGGAGTGGATGAAGCACAGTTTTTTGACATGGGACTCATAGAGGTATGTAATACACTGGCCAATGGAGGAACCAGGGTGATTGTCGCCGGACTCGATATGGATTTCCGGGGCCGGCCCTTCGGTCCCATGCCCGGGTTGATCGCAACGGCTGAATTTGTAACCAAGGTTCATGCCATCTGTGTGAGATGCGGTAATATTGCACACCATACGCACCGCAAAATGAAGACTGATAAACTGGTTCTGCTGGGAGAGATGGACCTGTACGAGCCGCTTTGCAGGAAATGCTACAGGGCGGCCCTGTCAGAGTAAGGCCAGGAATTCGTAAGATGAAACGTAGAAGTTGCATAAGACCAATAAACAACTAAAGTATTTACTTGTGAAAGGATATACCCTGCAGAAAATTGCTGAAATAACCGGGGGAGATATTTTCGGATCTGCCCGGGAAGAGATCACCCGGATCAGCATTGACAGCAGGACAATCTACGAGCCCGGGGGCATTCTCTTTGTTGCCATACGAGGCGAACGCCACGACGGCCACAGGTTCGTCCCCGGCTTACTTGACCGCGGCATCCGGGCATTTATGGTACAGGAACTCCCAACGAAGGAAAGGATTCGGGTCTCCGGGGCCTGTTTTATACTTGTGGATAATCCGCTGAAGGCCTTGCAGGGCCTGGCAGCTTTTCATCGTAATGGACATAAGGCCAGGGTCATTGGCATTACAGGCAGCAACGGGAAAACCATTGTCAAGGAATGGGTACACCAGGTACTCTCTCCCGGCAGCCAGGTGGTCAGGAGTCCTAAAAGCTATAATTCACAGGTAGGAGTTCCCCTGTCTGTCCTCCTGCTGGAGGGAGATACGGAAACGGCCATATTTGAAGCAGGGATCTCCCGCCCGGGAGAAATGGAGAAGCTGCAGGGGATCATACGGCCGACCCTTGGCATTTTCACCAATATAGGAGATGCCCACCAGGAGGGATTCAGGGACCGGGAGCAAAAGATTCTGGAGAAGATCAAGCTTTTCCGTGAATGTGATACACTGATCTATTACCGGGATCAAAGAGAAGTAGATCGTCTGGTGAGGAAGGAATTTCCGGGTAAAAGGCTGTTCACCTGGTCCTTTGAGAACGAAGGCGACATCCGGGTAAAGGTTCTTGATACAGATAAGGAAGAGGCACTGCTCGGAATCCGGTACGGGGATGTACAGATGGAGACCAGCCTTCCGTTCCGGGATAAGGCTTCCATTGAGAATGCTATACATGTTATTGCCCTGATGCTTTTACTGGAGTATCCTCCCCTGGTAATCCAGTCAAGGATCGCTGACCTGAACCCGGTTGCCATGAGAATGGAGATGGTGAAGGGCATGAATGCCTGCACCCTGATCAACGATACCTACAATTCAGACCTGATTTCCCTCTCGATCGCCCTGGATTACCTTAACCAGCAGAACCAGCATGCGGTTAAAACCCTCATTCTATCTGATATCATGCAAACAGGCAAGGAGAATGCAGATCTGTACGCCGAGGTGGCGGACATACTGAGAAAAATGAATACAGACCGCTTCATAGGCATCGGACCGGACCTGTTAAGCCAGCGCAGGCAGTTCCCTTCCGGAACCATGTTTTATGCTTCCACTTCGGATTTTCTTTCCTCCCTTCATACTCTTGAATTCAGGAATGAAGCCATTCTCATTAAGGGAGCCCGCGTATTTGCCTTTGAAAAGATCACACATCGTTTGCAGGAGAAGAACCACCGGACCATCCTGGAGATAGATCTGAATGCCATGATCCACAACCTCAATGTGTTCCGATCAATAACAAAGGCAAAGGTCATGGTCATGGTAAAGGCGTTTTCCTATGGGAGCGGATCAAGTGAGATCGCCAATGCCCTGCAGTACCAGAGGGTGGATTATCTCTGTGTAGCTTATGTTGATGAGGGGATCATCCTCAGGGAGGCGGGTATCCACCTGCCAATTATGGTAATGAACCCCGAAGTCTCCGGATTTGATCTGATGATAGACCATCATCTGGAACCGGAAATCTATAACTTCAGGAGCCTTTTTACTTTCCTTTCGGCGCTGGAAAAAAGAAACCTGGATTTATTTCCCATACACCTGAAACTCGAAACCGGGATGAACCGCCTGGGTTTCAGGGAGGATGAACTGGAGCAACTGTTTGAAGTTTCGCAAAATCACCCCAATCTGAATATCTGCTCTGTATTCTCCCATCTTGGGGCGTCGGACCAGGCCGGGCATGACACATATACGCGTGAGCAGATCAGTATCTTTGAGAGGATGAGCCAAAAGATCATGGCCCGCTTTCCGGGTGACATTCTCAGGCATATTCTCAATTCAGCCGGGATCGAGAGATTTCCGGAGGCATGCTTTGACATGGTCAGGCTCGGCATCGGATTGTACGGGATCAGTACGGATGCCGGCAATCGATTGCAGGCGGTAAGTTCGCTGAAAAGCATCATTTCACAGATAAAACCCGTTTGTAAAGGAGAATCCGTTGGTTATGGAAGGAATTATATTGCAAAAAAGGATCTCAGCCTTGGTGTTGTTCCGGTCGGGTATGCGGATGGGTTGAGAAGGGACCTGGGAAGAAGAGGGGTATCCTTTCTTGTAAAGGGGAAGGAAGCACCCGTACTGGGGAATATTTGCATGGACATGTGCATGATCGACCTGAGCGGAACAGATGCCAGGGAAGGGGATGAGGTCCTGATTTTTGGTAAGCAAAAACCCGTATCGGACCTGGCTGAAAAGCTGGGAACCATTCCCTACGAGGTGCTTGCCGGACTCTCGGAACGTGTAAAAAGAGTGTATTTTAAGGAATAAAAAGCAACAGAAAGCATGACGAAAATTTCCGTAGTTATAATAACCTACAACGAGGAGAAAAATATTGGGAGATGCCTGGATTCGGTTAAGGATATCGCAGATGATATCGTGGTGGTGGATTCTTATTCTACCGATGACACGGAAAAGATCTGTAAAAAATATGGTGCCCGGTTTATTCCTCATCCCTTCGAGGGACATATAGAGCAAAAAAACTGGGCCATTACCCAGGCCAAATACCCCCACATCCTTTCTCTTGACGCGGACGAGTTATTGAGTAACAGGCTGAGAAGATCCATCCGGGAGGTAAAAGAGAACTTAGAATACGACGGGTATTATTTTAACCGGCTGACCAACTATTGCGGCAAGTGGATCCGGCACTCAAGCTGGTATCCGTCAAGGAAACTAAGGCTCTGGGACAGCAGGAAGGGAGAGTGGGGAGGCATGAACCCGCATGATTTTTTTGTCCTTGAAAGGGGAAGCAGCCGGAAGTTACTCAAAGGCGACCTGCTTCACTATTCCTATTACAGCATTTACCAGCATATCGAGCAGATCAACAAATTTTCAGACATCGCGGCAAAATCTTTTTTTAAGGCCGGGAAGAGGGCGTCCTGGTTTAACATGATTTTTCATCCCATGTGGAGGATGTTTCGCGATTATGTCATCAAATTCGGCTTTCTGGATGGTTTCTT
>JAUVKJ010000154.1 GCA_030592145.1 Bacteroides sp. | reverse complement strand
TCGCCTATGATGAAAAGTATGCAGAAATGGCAGAGAAATTTAAGGATGAACTTAAACTATTCATGGAGGAGACTTCGGATCCATGGAAACTGAAATGGATCTATGAATAGGTGGGGGGACCGGGATGAATTGCAGACAGGTGTATTGCGCCAGGATTAACCTTATTATTTCCCAGGTTGCAATTCGCCGGCTTCTCCCTCGACATTATTGAATATCTCGGAAGATCCTGCACCACAGCTGATTATAGTTTTCATTCCACTGTCCACCGCAGCCGTAGTGAAGGTTACCTGTTTTCTTAATACATGGTAAATGTTCCCAGAAGTGGGATTGGGACCGGTGGGTACGAAAACGGTCAGGATATCTCCCTGGTCCTCCGTAATGAAGCCTGTCATCAGGGTACCCGAATTGAACAGGTTTACCAGTACGACCTGCGAGAAAAATGACTTGTTCTTACCAAAGAACTGCATGACGGTTTCGCGTGCAATACGGTACCCGGGGATTTTCATCAGGTACTTCTTCTCGAAAGCCTTTTTAAAAAACCTGCCTATGCGGGTCTGGATGATCAGGCCAATAAAGAAAAAAGTGAACAGTATGGCGGCTACCAGTATCAGGTACATCGCCAGTTCGATCCACTTTGAATCCACATAAAGATGAAGGGTAAAAAAATCCACGATGGGTCTCAGGTATTTTCCTATCAGGTTAATCACCCAGCGGAATACAATGATGACAAGGGCCAGCGGCAGTATAGCAGCCACGCCCCCGAGCAGGGTTGTGTTAATGTAGCGTATCATTTTTTTATATTTATTTGTATTCTACCAACTGTAAACTCCGATCCCTACAGAGAAATACAGGTAGGAGAGTGTATTTATATCGGCTACATTATAGAATATAGCATTATAGGTTGCCTTGATGTTAAGTCCCCAGTCAGAAATACCGAACGGAATATATACTCCGGCATCCGGAGAGAGTCCGAACTTCCAGTTTTTGGGATTGGTGATATAACGTCCCGCCTGTGTGGATTGTTCCACAAAGTATGCACCCATTCCCAGTCCCACGTATGGCTGCACAGCACCGGGAGGCTTGATAATATACCTGGCATTAAAAGTAATTGGGGCAAAGTACATCTTTTTCCATACTTCGCTGGTTACCGCTCCATCGTCAAGCGGATAGGTGGTCCGGTCGAAATGTTCATAATACCCCGACCAGTGAAATGTACCCCCAAGGGTAACATTGTCTGTCAGGTAAGCGTTTCCGTTGACGCTGAAACCGCGAAAACTGGCCTTGCTGATAAAGTCGGAAAAGTCCCCCAACGGAACTCCGATATCATAATTTACAGTCCAGAATGCCTGGGAAAAGCCTGAGGATATTCCAAATAATGCGATAAGAAAAGTTATATATATTTTTTTCATGGTTTTCATATTTTACAGCTTATTTTTTCAGGTAAGGCGATTGTTTAAAGGCTTCATCTACGCCTCTTTGTGCGCGTTCTGCATTATAGTCACCGTTGCTCGATATATAACCGTCTATGGAAGCCAGCCAGCGTATTACCAGATCAGGCACATCATTGGTCGGTTGCTCCACCCAGTTTTCGATGTTCCTGAATGAGTCCCCATCGATCATTTCAAGTGCAATGGTACCTTCCTTGTAACTATAATAGGATACATATCCAGGATTCCATGGGTACCCGGGATAACCCCAGCCCGGCCATCCGCCCCAGCCGTATCCGGGATAACCCCACCACCATCCGGGAGGATAGTAAACGGCTCCGGTTTGCTTGATCATCAGAATTGTTGGTGAGGCAATAAAGTCTGCAGTATTCCTGTCGCTTGTATAGCTGTATCCCCTAGCTATGAACTGTTCTTTCAGGATATCCAGGGTTTTTTCAGAAGTGCCGCCGATAGCATAGAATTCTTCAATTTCTGACTCCTCTAAATAGTTGGTTTTCAAGATAGTGGAATCTGGCATGGAAAAACTTGTATACGATGAAAAATCAAATTTCGTATCGTATTGGGTCAGGGTGACATCAAGCTGGTCGTAATAGACCGTCTCCGATTTGTAACAGGATGTCAGGAGGAACATGATTCCTGCGAGAATAAATAACAGTGATTTCATAATTTTGCTTGTTAAAATAAATTACTCTAATGGATGTTAAACAAATAATTAGCTTTTTGGTCTGCTCGCATCCTCCGGTTCTGTGAAAGGGGATGGGAGCAAACCGGAACGCGAAAATAAAAACAAACGCTGGATTAAGCCTTTTTATTATTAATTAATTGTTAAAATTTGAAAAGATGGTACATTTCTGTTGAGATACGAGTGATGGCCCCCAAATAAAAAATTACACTCCTGATTCATAGATCGTCACCTCGGCGAGGAACTGGTAGACAAACCCGGCGATGAGCCCCTCCGTCACATAAGCTGGTTCTATGGTGACCATGTGTTTGCGCAATTGCTTTGAGAGCTGAAGGTCTTTCCAGTACGGGTACTCAAACCACACATTGATCTTTCCGGAGATCATCTGCGAAAATCCCAGCTCTGCCCCGATCTTAATGAACTGCCTGGTGTTGCCATCCTCAGAGACCTCGCTGATGCCGCTGGGCATATCCTTGATCTTCAGCATAATGGTTTCAAGGTTTTTCTTCTCGTCCGATACCAGGATTTCCCAGTCGACCTTTTTGAAATTCTTCCGAACCGCCTCGAGCGTTGCAATGATCTTGTCCTTTACTGCGGAAGTCCACAGTTCTCTTCGGCGTTTCACATTTTTCAGGTGGGTTTCGTAAATGAATGCATTCTCCTGTATGGTGGTCAGCTCAAAGTTTAAGATTTCCATTTTAAAGCGCTTTTAGTGATTTACCGGCTATATAAAATTACAAAAAGCTGTGTATAATTTCCTATTTTTACAGGAATTCTTGAAATGCACCTGATATGACCGCCATTGCGAAAAGGTTTTCTGCTTCCGAGGAACTTGCAAATGCACTTTCCCATCTATTGGGTGCTGTGCTGGCGGGCGCGGGACTCGTATTGATGGTGGTTTTTTCCGCCCTCCGGGGAAATGCCTGGCATGTGGTTTCAACATCTGTTTTCGGTGCCGCCATGCTCATCCTTTATACCTCGTCCACTTTTACTCACTGGCTTAAACCCGGCAGGGGAAAAGAATTATTTTTCAAATTTGACCAGATAGCTATTTTTCTGCTCATTGCCGGCACGTATACTCCACTCACGCTGGTGCTTATCAGGAACGGACTGGGGTGGACGATATTTGGCCTTGAATGGGGACTGGCCATTTTCGGCATTACACTGAAATTAATGAAACCCACTTCATACGAATCCGGAGTAAATTATTTCTTTATAAGCCTTTATGCCCTGATGGGATGGATGTTCCTTATCGGAATAGGTCCCATTGCCAGGTCTATTTCTCCGATGGGCCTCGCATGGATATTCATTGGAGGAGCCTGTTATACGCTTGGGATATTGTTCTACAAGAAAATCAGGTTTCCGTATCATCACCTGGTCTGGCACTTTTTTGTAATCGCAGGAAGTATATCTCACTTTTTTGCAATATTCTTTCATGTAATTCCCGAATCATAAAAGACAGATTGCAGGATATGATTCGTACACTAAGCACCCTTCTGATACTGTTTGTTTTTTCAGCCATATCAATGGCCCAGAATGACACAATAGTAAGCAGGAACGGAGATATGCTTATTGGTGAGATCAAATCTCTGGAAAAAGGAGTACTTATATTAAAAACGGATTACAGCGATAAGGATTTTAATATTGAATGGGAAAAGATCGACCTGGTATTCGCTCACAGTACTTTTCTGATTGCCCTGTCTGACGGCCGCCGCCTTAACGGGAGCATTGTGAGTCATCCAGGTACACCTTCCCTGATCTTAATAAGTGGTATAACCGGTCACATACTGATCAATGACCTGCTTGAGATCGTTTACATAAATCCAATAAAAGGAGATTTTTTCGGAAGATTAAAAGCTGAAATTGGTGTTGGATACAGTTTCACCAAAGCCAAGAATCATCATCAATTCAACGTCCGCAGTAACCTTGGGTATCTTGCTGATACATGGGGGTCTGATGCTTCGCTTGACATTATACGCAGCGTGCAGGATTCTGTCGCTCCTACACGGCGTACCGATGGAACTATTGGATTCAGGAAACTGTTTAAACGGTCATGGTTTCTCAGCCTGTCGAATAATTTTCTTCAGAATGATGAACAGAAACTGAAGCTCAGGAGTACAACAAACCTGAGCGCCGGACATATGCTTATGAACTCCTACAAGACGTACTGGAGTGTTGGCGCAGGATTTGCCTACAACTCTGAAGAGTTTACCAGTGATCAACCTAATGAAAAAAGCCTTGAGGGACTAATCAATACGGAACTCAACCTTTTTGCACATGAAGACATCAGCCTTCTGACTTCGCTGAAGGTTTATCCAAGTATAACGGTAAAGGGAAGGATCCGTTCCGATTTTAAATTTGATTTTAAATATGATCTTCCGCTTGATTTCTACATTAAACTGGGTTTCACCAATAACTATGACAACAAGCCCATTGCAGGCGCCTCTAAAAACGATTATGTAATACAGACCACCTTCGGATGGGAACTATAACAGGATAATCAGGTAAATCTCAAGTGGTTAAAATACCCCGGAATTTCATCCTTCAAATTTGAAAGACACCTTCACTTTGGCACGGTATCCCTCGATCTTGCCGTCCTTGATCAGCATATCCAGGGTTGAAACTTCTGCGATGCGGAGATCCCGCAGGGATTTCGAAGCCCTCTCTATGGCAGCGGCGGCAGCCTTTTCCCAGGACTCTTCGCTGGTTCCCACCAGCTCGATGATTTTATATACACTTTCTGGCATAACTAAAGTGGTTTTTGGTGATTAAATAAAATTACGGCTCCTCCGGTACAATGTCAACCTTTTATTGCTGTTTAACAATACAATATGAAAGGGGATACTATTCCTGGTAAAACCGGCTTTTATGTTGTTCGGCGAATTTCATCAGTTTTCCGGCCACTTCCGGATAATCTTCGATCAGATTCTCGGTTTCATAGGGGTCGTTTTCCATATCAAATAACGAGGCTTCGATCTTATCCTGGATATA
>JAUVKJ010000343.1 GCA_030592145.1 Bacteroides sp. | reverse complement strand
ACTCCTGAACGATTTTTCCCAGTATCAGGTAAACACCGTAGCCTTTGAAGGGATAATGCAGCAGGGAGGCCGGGAAATGCACTGTGTCGAAGAATTCACCCTCCTCATCCAGGAATGCGACGAAATGCATGATCTCCCGTTTCACCGTCCGCACGTATTTGATGGTCACCAGGCTGCCCACCATCCGTACCCTCCTGCCCACATGATGCATCATCTCCCGGGCTTTGATCTCCCCGCGGAAAGAGGTCTTCAGCAGGTCGAACCAGGAGAGGGTCACCGGCCACCCTAACAACTCTATCTCATCATAGGCATCTTCCAGCACATGGTGCTCCAGGCGGGGCAAAGAAAATTTCCTGGCCGGCTCCCGGAACAGCGAAGGGCTCCGGGCGATGGCCCGGCCTTTTCCCAACAGTAAATGTATCTCCCACAACAACAGGGCCTTCGACTTTCCCGTAAAGCGAAAAGCGCCGATCCTCACAAGCAGTATAAGCTGCTCCAGTCCGACACCGGCCCGGGCAATGAAATCCTCCACCGAAGCATATGCCCCGTGCTTTTCCCGCTCGAGCTGTACCTGCTTCCCCGTCTTTGTCTCCAGACTGTCGATATGGATGAACCCGATGTATATCCCATTCCCCCTGATGCTGGTCTTGTAATTGCTGTTGTTTACGCAGGGGAGATGGATCTCCGCACCGCACCTGCCGGCCTCGTTAAAATAGACCCACCGCCTGAAAAAACCTCCGAAGTTATTGATCACTGCTACCATGAACTCTAGCGGGTAATGGGTTTTCAGGTACAGGCTCTGGAAGCTTTCCACTGCATAAGAGGCGGAATGGGCTTTCGAGAAAGAATAGCCGGCAAAAGATTCGATCTGCCGCCATACCTCCCGGGTGATCTTATCCGGGTACCCTTTTGCCTTGCAGTTACTGAAGAACTTGTGGACGATCCTGGTAAACTCTTTTTTACTTCTGAACTTCCCGCTCATGGCACGTCTCAGCACATCCGCATCAGCCAGGTCGAGGCCTGCAAAATGATGACAGACCTTCAGCACATCTTCCTGGTAAACCATCACGCCATAGGTCTCTTCCAATTGCTCCCGCATCACCGGATGGATGTATTCGAAGCGGTCCGGATGGTGGAAGCGGTGGATATATTCCCGCATCATGCCCGACCTGGAGACGCCGGGGCGGATGATGGAGCTGGCCGCCACCAGGGTCAGGTAGTTGTCGCAGTGCAGCTTCTTCAAAAGTCCCCGCATGCCCGGGCTCTCAATGTAAAAACAGCCGTTGGTCTCTCCCTTTTTCAGTTGCCGTATGACTTTCGGGTCCTGCTTAAACTTTTTTATATCGTGCACATCCACCCTGATCCCCCGGTTGTACGCGATGATATCAGCACATTCACGGATATGTCCGATGCCCCGCTGGCTGAGTATATCGAACTTCTCAAACCCGATGTCTTCTGCCACATACATGTCCCACTGCGTGGTGGGAAAGCCTTTTGGCGGCAGGTCGAGTGCCGTATAGTATGTGACCGGCTCTTCAGAGATCAGGATGCCACCGGCATGGATGCTCCTGATGTTCGGGAAGTCGACCATCATACGGGCAATCCCGTGGATCTGCCGGGTGATGTGATTACTGTTGACGCCGGCATCGGGCCGGCTGATCAGCTCGTCGATCTCTTTCTTCGGAAGGCCGTAAACCTTGCCGAGCTCCCGGTAGATGGACTTGCCTTTGAAAGTAGACATGGCCCCCAGCAGGGCAGTGTGCTTGTTGCCGTACCTTTTAAAAATATAATCCTGGACGGCATCCCGCTCTTTCCAGGAATAGTCGATATCGAAATCGGGTGGACTGCTCCTTTTCGGGTTGATGAAACGTTCAAAGTAAAGGTTTAACTCAATAGGGTCAACATTTGTGATCTTCAGGCAATAAGCAACTACACTGTTCGCTCCGCTTCCACGTCCGACATGATAAAATCCCCTTGACATGGAATACCTGATGATATCCCAGGCGATCAGGAAATAAGCTGAAAAACCCATTTTGTGGATAATCTCCAACTCCTTCTTTACACGCTCCGGGGCCTCCTTGTTGTGCTTGCCATAACGGTACTCCAGGCCGTCCCGGGCCAGCTTTTCTAACAGTATGCTGTCATCATACCGGCTTCCGGTGAAAGTCTTCTTGTTTTTCACGGATTGGTAGTCAAAATCAATGCTGCAATCACCTGCCAGCTTTTCCGTGTTTTTGATGATCTGCGGATAATCCTGAAAGGCCTTCAGCAGTTGCTCCACGGGCCACATCATCTCATCGGGAGCCGCCAGGTCATGCGGACTGAGTTTGGTGATGAGGGTATTATTGTGAATAGCCCTCAGGTTCTTATGCAGGAAGGCTTCTTTTTTATCTGCAAAAGTTACGGGTTGCCGGATCACGAGTTTCGATTGTTCATGCCTGAATTCCGAAGAGAAGAGCTTCCCGGCCTGGGAAGGCCTGATCCCAATGACTTCGTTTTCTTTTAATTCCGTTGCCGTACTGCTTCCAAAGGGGTAGTTGAAATAGCAGTTATTGAGTGGCGGCGGGCGGGCGGGCAGGGGAGTCTTGCTGATATTG